>DPWF01000110.1:9194-11413 GCA_003526435.1 Chitinophagaceae bacterium
ATGGATATTGATCAATTGTTACATCCAAACCCTCCTGTCTTGCTTTAATGACCATGGGTATGGTTTCCTTGCTCCTGCCCCAGTTCTGCTGACCACTTAATTTAAAATGCGATAACTGAACAGGTAATCCTGCCTCTCTTCCAATATGCAATGCTTCATCAATTGCATAAGTTACACTATCGCCTTCATCGCGCATATGGCTTGCATATACTCCATGGTATTTTGCAGCTACTTTCGCCAGTCGTAACACTTCTTCCGTTTTTGAATAGGTACCCGGAATATATATCAGCCCTGTTGACATACCCACTGCCCCATCTTTCATGGCTTTCTCTACAATGGTTTCCATCTGTTGCATTTCTTCTTCTGTCGGATCTCTTTTGGCAGAGCCCATCACTGCTTTACGAACGTTATTATGACCAATAAGTGCGGCTACATTGACAGCTATTTTCAGGCTGTCGATCATTTGCAAGTACTTACCAATATCAGCTTCCGATAAACCGCAATTTCCTGTAATAACAGTGGTTACGCCATCGTGTATAAAATTACCCGCCTGCGGATTCTTTTTCTCATCATCTTCAATATGGGTATGAACGTCGATGAAGCCGGGAGCCACTATTAATCCTTTCGCATCTATGGTACGATTGGCGGTCCAACCGGTGAGATTACCTTTTTTGATAATTCGTCCCCCACTAACAGCTATATCACCATAGTACCAGGAATTACCCGTACCATCGAGTATTTTCCCTCCTTTGATGAGTAGATCAGCCTGCTGGCCATTAGCAGTAAAGCAAAGAAAAAGAGTTCCAATCATCAGTAAACGCATAGGAAAAGATTATATATTTCCCTGCTCAGTATTTAAAACCGGAGCAGGGAAATGAATTGAAAGATACTGAATCTTAACTGACTGATTTACAGTAACCCATTAAACATATGGCTGATTTGATAACAAAAACTCAGCCTGAATACTGTAATTTTGCAGTCCAATAAAAAAGCGGATATGCTGGATAAGCTCGAAGCAATAAAGGCGAGGTTTGATCAGGTAGGCGTGGCACTTACCAATCCTGAGATCATTAATGATCAGAAGAAGTTTGGTGCCTTCAGTAAAGAGTATCGTTCACTGGAAAAGATTGTACAACCTTATGAGGCCTATCTCAAGGTGATGACCGATTATGCTTTTGCCAAGGAAAGTCAGCACAGCAGTGATGAAGAGATGCGCGAACTGGCAAAAATGGAACTGCCTGAACTCGAAACAAAGAAAGAAGCATTAGAGAAGGAACTGACCAAACTGCTCATACCCAAAGACCCACAGGATGATAAGAATGCCATACTTGAAATACGTGCAGGTACTGGTGGCGATGAAGCCAGTTTATTTGCAGGCGACCTCTTAGGCATGTATCTCCGTTACTGTGCCAAAAAAGGCTGGAAAGCAGCCGTGGTAAGTGAAAGCGAGGGAACAGTGGGTGGTTATAAAGAAGTAGTGGTTGAAGTTACTGGTGAAGATGTATATGGTACGTTGAAATTTGAAAGTGGCGTTCACCGTGTTCAACGTGTACCCGATACAGAAACACAGGGTCGTGTACATACGTCTGCAGCCACTGTTGCAGTAATGCCCGAAGCTGAAGAAGTAGATTTTGAACTGAAAGAGAGCGATGTGAAAATGGAAACCGCACGAAGCGGAGGTGCAGGTGGACAGAATGTAAACAAAGTAGAAACAAAAGTGCAATTATTTCACAAACCAACCGGAATTCAAATTCAGTGTTCAGAAACGCGTTCGCAACAAGACAACCGCCAACGTGCGATGCAAATGTTGAAANNCTTACCCATATTCCAACCGGGGTGGTGGTGGTTTGTCAGACCGAACGCTCCCAGTTAGGTAACCGCGAAAAAGCAATGGCCATGTTACGTACCAAACTCTATGAAGAACAGGTACGTAAACAGGAAGAAGAAATTGCCCGTCACAGGAAAACACTGGTTAGTACCGGCGACAGAAGTGCCAAGATCAGAACCTATAACTGGCCACAGGGAAGGGTTACGGATCATCGCATTGGTCTTACTTCCTATAATCTTGATGCTGTAATCAATGGTGAAATAGAAGAATTTATTGAGGCGCTACAGGTTGCAGAAAATGCAGAGAAGATGCTGGAGAACTAAGCTGCCTGCCACTGATCCGTTTTAATGCGCCTGTTAACAGATGATGCTTATATTTAATACAGTAAACT
>DPWF01000009.1:0-634 GCA_003526435.1 Chitinophagaceae bacterium
AATGAAACACTCGCTGAATGTTTCCGTTGCAGCAGGAATTGTTTTGTGGGAACTCGTGGGAGGAATGTAGGATGTCAGATTGCTGATGTCTGATTTGGGAGTTCGATATTGGATATTCGTTATTCCTGTTCCTTGTCCCTTGCTTCCTGAATCTTGTTTCTTGTATCTTGTTCCTTGAATCTTTATCTTTTCTTATGACTGCAATTAAAAACTACCTGAGTTTGGTGAAATTCTCCCATACCATTTTTGCATTGCCTTTTGCAATGATAGGGTTGGTGCTGGGTTTTAAGCAGGCTACGGTGATGCCTTCAGGGTTCCTGCATCAACAGTTGGAAGAGTATGTACATCCATATGTAACGAGCTTTGTACTGGTTCTAATCTGTATGGTAACAGCAAGAAGTGCAGCGATGGCTTTCAATAGATACTTGGATCGTCATTTTGATGCAAAAAACCCGCGTACCGCTATCCGCGAAATTCCAAGAGGTATTATTTCACCTAATAGTGCGCTTCGTTTTGTGATTTTTAATTGCGGTTTGTTTGTACTGACTACCTGGTTCATTAATCCGATCTGCTTTTACCTGTCGCCCGTGGCTTTATTTGTGATTCTTTTTTACAGTTATACCAAACGGTTTAC
>DPWF01000009.1:676-8675 GCA_003526435.1 Chitinophagaceae bacterium
ATTTTCTGGGTAAGTGGTTTTGATGTTATTTATGCGATGCAGGATGTGGAATTCGACCAATCGCAAAAATTGTATTCCATTCCATCTGTATTGGGAAAGAAAAGGGCCCTCTGGGTGTCTGGTCAATTACATAACCTGAGTGCAGGTTGTATCATTGCGGCAGGTTTTAATGGTTCTTTTCACTGGATTTACTGGATCGCCACTCTTATATTCTCAGGCATGCTTATCTATCAGCACTCGATTGTAAAACCTAATGATCTCAGTAAAGTAAATATCGCCTTCATGACCGCCAACGGTATTGCCAGCGTAGTGTTTGGGGTACTTGTGATTGCGGCTTTGTTGTTGAAGTGGTGAATGGTCAATGGTGAATCGTGAATGAAAAAAGTTTTGCAGGTACACAATAATCCCCATCACAGTCAAGTTGTCCTCATTGACCATTGACCATTGACCATTCACTACTCACTGTTCACTGTTCACTGCTTACTGCCCCTCTTTCCCTATTTTCGCACTACGGACTTTCGGACTTCCCGTCTTCCGGACTCAACATGGCAAGAATACTCTGTATAGATTATGGTGGAAAAAGAACCGGTATTGCGGTTACTGATCCTTTGCAGATTATTGCCAGCGCATTAACCACCATTCCTACCCATGAGCTGATGGTTTTTCTGAAGAAATATTTTCAGCAGGAAGAAGTTGAATTAATCTTGATAGGGGAGCCCCTTGGTCTTGATGACAAGCCTACCCATGCCACACCGTTGGTTAAAAAAGCCATTCAGCAATTAAAAAAAGAATTCCCCAACATTCCCATTGAAACAGTGGACGAGCGCTATACCAGTAAAATGGCATCACGCGCCATGATTGATATGGGGATGAAGAAAAAAGACAGACAGATAAAGGGGAATATTGACCAGATTGCGGCTACTATGATGTTGCAGGAGTATTTGGGGAGAAGTCAAAAGTAAAAGTTCAAAAGCCAAAATTCACCGAAGGGGTCTTTTAAACAAATGTTGAGGTTTCAAATAGCCTTATTTGTAGGGGCGGCCGAACTTTTTTTGGCTTTTGAATTTTGAATNNTTTTGAATTTTGCCTTTTGAATTTCCAATTTTCACTTCTTCTTACATCCCCCCATTTGCTGGTTGCCCAAATTCGGGGTATTTTCGCAGATTATTAAATACAGACGATTCAATGATACTACCTATTGTAGCCTACGGGGCACAGGTTCTCAGAAAGAAAGGAGCAGAGATAACAGCCGAATATCCGGGTCTGTCAAAACTGATTGAAGACATGTGGGAAACCATGTATGCCAGCAATGGTGTTGGACTGGCTGCGCCACAGATCAACAANNAAGAATATCCGCCTGTTTGTAGTGGATAGTGCGCAGATTTTTGAGCACCAGGAAGCAGAAGACAAAGGGAAATATCCTGATGAGCCTGGTATTAAACGTGTATTTATCAATGCACGTATTAAATCACTAGCCGGAGAAGAGTGGCCCTATAATGAAGGATGCCTGAGTATACCCAATATACGTGAAGATGTATTTCGCGCGGAAGAAGTTGAACTCGAATATGTGGATGAACAATTTAAACCACAGGTAGAAATATTCAAAGGAATTACCGCACGTGTAATTCTGCATGAGTACGATCATATTGAAGGTAAATTGTTTATCGATTATCTCAAACCATTGCGTAAGAAAATGCTGCAGGGCAAACTGAATGATATCAGCAAAGGGAAAGCAAGAGTGGATTATAAAATGATCTTCATTAAATGATGCGTACACTATCTGCTATTATCATTTGTTTTATCGCTTCAGCTTCATTGAGGGCTCAGGATACTGCTGTATTGGTAGATAATCAGCCATTCACGCTGTCGGAAGTAGTGGTGCGCAATAATTTCGATTATAAAAGATTACTTACACAGATAAAAGAAGACACTTCTTTTTATAAAGCATTTCGTAACCTCCGTATCCTCGGTTTTACTTCTTATAACGACATTAAAATGCTTGATAAGAAAGGAGCTGTAAAGGCTTCTTTATACAGTAAAACAAAGCAGAACAGGGCCAATGGTTGCAGAACAATGGATGTTCTCGAAGAAAAAATAACAGGCGATTTTTATAATAACAAAAAAGAATTCAACTATTCCACACCTGAATTATATGCCAGCCTTTTTTTTACCACCGGTCAGATTTGTGGCGAAGACAATATTGTAAAGGGCAGGATGAGAAGTACCAGCAACAAAAAAGGATTGGAGAAACACAAAGAGCAACTGAAAATGTTGTTCTTCAATCCCGGAAAGAAAATACCAGGTATTCCTTTTATTGGTAATAAACTGGATTTGTACGACGATGATGCGCATAAACTATACGATTATCGTCTCGATCTTGAAGAATATAAAGGTCAGCTCTGTTATGTGTTTTCCATTACACCAAAAGAGAAACTGGGAGAGAAAAGCGACAGGGTAGTGGTGGATCAGATGACTACCTGGTTTGATCAGAAAACACTGGAAGTTATGGGACGTAATTATTCGCTGAGTTATAAAGCACTCGTGTACGATTTTGATGTGCAGATGGAAGTGGAGATGGGTAAATTTGAAGGATTAACCGTTCCTAAAATTCTCCCCTATAAAGGCAATTGGGATGTGATGCTGAAGAAAAGAGAACGGGCCGTTTTTACCGCAACGCTATTCGATTTCAAAAAATAAAGGTCGCCTTGGCGACCCTTATACAAAATCCACACCCTTGTCATCCTATAAGTTGTTGATATATGCGAGTATATCTGTGAGACTTTTCTTTTGAGGTTCTATCTTATAAACATTGTTGGTGCCCACATCGTTTACAAGCCGGGTTCCAAGGTATAAATCGGTGCCTAATCTTGAAAAACTCAGTATCCTGATTTTGGCACCTCTTGGAATACGCATGGTCGTAAAACTTCTTGATCTGTATTCTGCTGTAAGGTTCACCACTATTTTCTGGTTCTCAAATACCGCATATACGACTGTATTTTTATTGGTGAAATTCTGTGGCAGGTAAGCAAAAATATTGGTGTGTGGTAAAGTGCTGTCTATATAACGATTGGCAGCAGTCCATCTTAATTGTGTAGTGGTTAATTCATATCCTTTGAGTGCATTACCCAGTGAGTCTTGCCCCTGCCATGTTTTAATCCAACTGGTGTCTGTATGTCTTGTCCAGGTATGCATGGTATCGATACCGCTTGAAATAAATGGAAGTGTTTCTCTTGCATGAAATACCTGCATATTGGTTTTAGGATCTTCAGTATCTGCAAAACGTACAGTGATGGATGCATTGGGTGCAAGTTTTAATTCCTGACCGTTTTTAACCACACGTATGAAGAAACCACCACCACTTTCTACGAGGTAACCAGATGATGTAGTAGGTTTAAAGAACTTGATAAAATCGCCTTTCTTTTTCAGCCTGAAAAATTCGAACCTCACTTTTCCGGTGGCAACGGCTCCTGAATTTTCTGTGAAAGAAGCCGCTGGTATCCTGATTGATNNATGTAATAGTATCTCCAAGGGAACAATCAAAAGTATCGATGATAAGATCAGGCAGAAACTGGTTGGCCAGTTGATGTATAGGTGCATTACCTGGGGTGGTGGCAACCCATACTGTATCGTTACGGGGATCTCCGGGATACGTGGTGAAATTGTCTGACAGTTCTTTTTTACAGGCTGTAAAGAAGAAGAGCATTACAATCGTTGAGATGAATAAAGTCTTTTTCATAATCATTTCTTATCGCTTCATCAATAAGATACTGTTGTGTTTTTATTCGTTGCCTGTTACTTTCTGTTTAAATTATACCTTAAGCCAATGGACAATCCTCCCAGGCTGAATTTTTGCTGATAGGAAGCCTGGCCGTTGGTAATGCCTGAAAGATTATACCTGAAATAGGGCTCAAAAAACAACTGAGTGTTTTCGCCCATTCTTTTCAAGACACTGATACCACCATACAGGCCAAGACCAATATTGTTTTTATACACCTGATTGGTTCCTTTGCTGATAGGCACTGTAGCCATACTGCTGTCGAGTATTACACCCTGATACCAGGATGATATATTAAAGACCACACCTGCATTAATACCAAACTGCAGGTTATCATTTCCAAACTGATAGCCAACAGTAACCGGAATATCAAAACTGCGGTAACGGTTTTTAATGGAATTGGTTTTATATCCTACCTGTTGTACCGTACTCGTATCTGTAACCCTTAGGGTGTCACCAGGTCCACGGATAATGGTTCGTACAGAAATAACGGTAATGGTCTTTACTTCATCTTCTGTGCGATAGGTAAATTTTTCATTGATCTGTGTGTATTGTAAACCTGTTTTTACGAGGAAATTATCAGTGATGGGTTTTACAATACGAACGCCTGCAGAATAACCCAGACGCATACTTTCGCTGCTGTCTTTTTTGGCGAGGTATTGTGAAGTGGCAGATCTGTTTTCAATGCTTTTGAAAGCAATATCCGGTGACACATATACTTCTGCAAACCAGTCTGTGTTGCGGACTTTATAAGGTGGGCAAACAATAATATTCCTGAATTTTTTTGAGTAGGCGCTGCTGATTTGATCTCTTTGCATCAGTCCGCTCAATCCAAAATTTGCTTTGCCCAAAGAAATGGTATTGCCCGGTTCAAAATTGCCGGCGAAAGTAACCGGGTAAACTATTTCTTCCTCATCGTCATCAGTAGCTGCGTTATTCGTTTCATTTTTAGCAGTGAGCTCAGCAGAACGAATAAAGGGAACGGGTGTATTGTTTCTGGCTGCTTTACTGTATGGCTGGGTAGATTCAATACTACCGGGTGCGATCGTTTTTCTTTTATTATTACTGATACTGATATTGTCTATTCCTTTGTCTGTTGCAGTATTTTCACTGTGTGACTTTGTCAGATTGCCTGATGGGAGCACTGTTACCCCATTTTTATCTGTATTCGCTCCGGGTTGTATGGTTGGTTGTTTAGACAGATCAGCCGTTCCGGATTGAGCTGTATTTGTGTTTGTTTTTATTGCAGCAGCCTGTGTTTCATCAGTGTTTGGTTGCTCATTTGGGTTGTTATACTGTGAGTTGTTTGTTTTAGTAATTGTTAAAACTTCAGCGTCGGAACCTGTCTGTGCCACAGTCTTCTGAGCTGTTGTAATGCTGCTGCCTGCATCATCACTGAAAATAAAATAACCTGTTACGGAGCCGGCCAGTATCAGCAGGGCAAGCAGTGGCAGACCCCAACGGAATTTTCTGGGGATGATAATGCCTTTGCGGTCATCATCATCTTTGGCAGGGTTCACTTTATCCCACAACCCTGCCGGCACAGGCGCAGAGTGGTCGTGGAGCTTGGCCCTGACGAAATTGTCAAATTGATTATCGGTCATTTTATACAGCAATTTTTTGCAATTGTAAGATTTGTTGTTGCAGCATCTTCCGCGCCTTTACTAACTGGCTGCGGCTGGTGCCGGGTTGTATATGTAGCATTTCTGCAATTTCTTCGTGACTATAGCCTTCAATTACATTCAGGTTAAATACCAGCCTGTAACCATCGGGTAACTGGTTAATCAGTTTCATAAGGTCTTCTTCACCGAGATGTGTATAAGCACTCGCTTCAACCTGTGGGCCACTGGAACTGTGATCATCAATATCCTTAAACTTCATTTTCTTCCGCTCGAGATGACGGATCGCAGTATTTACCACAATACGCCTGATCCAGCCCTCAAAAGAACCTTCAAACTTGAACTGGCCGATATACTGGAAAACTTTGATAAAGGCATCCTGGATCATGTCCTCAGCCTCCATGGCGTCGTTGGCATAGCGAAGGCATACGCCCATCATCTTACCGGCATACTTGTCGAAAAGCATGCGCTGGCAACTGTTATCCTGCCTGATACAGCCTCTAATCAGATCATGTTCTGTCACCTGCGGGGTAGTTTAGTGGGTTGACGTCGCTTACATAGATACCACTTTATGCTGTATTGTTGCCCGGGAAGGGATGAATTTTGCCCGAAAAATAGACAAAACCCGCTCATTGAGCGGGTTTAATATGAGAAAGAAGCCTTAAAATTTAAAAATCCGACAGTTGTGGCCGGGTTATTTCCAGGTGAGTTGTAGCAGCGATACACCTTTTCTGGGTAGTTCCATCTGCATTTCCGCCACACCGTCTTTCAGTTTTACTGTCTTGGGAGCTTCCAGCAGGGCCAGTTGCCCCGCTTTTTCCAGTTCTTTTATCTGTTCCGGACTGGGTTGTTGTGGCGACCCCATTTTTTTCCAGACCTCGTAAGAATTACTGTGTTTATCATCAATCCGGTAATGGGTGAGCAGGGCTTTTTTAGCCGGTATATTTTTTATGGTAATTGAAACAGGAGATGGAGGTGCGGGAAGGTCATCATCATGGTAATTCCAGACCATTACACTGGCTGTCTTTTTCTCGTAACTCGCCAATGCGTTGATATCGGCTTCTCTTCTTACACTCGAATCGCGCACGCGTAAAAAATCATACGCCATATTTCCGCTGGTTTCTACACGCTGCCCACCCATTTTTCCGTACATCCTGAAAACATTCAACACAGGTTTATCAACGCCATTGGTAGCGAGATCACGAAAGCCATGAAACCAGGGTTGGTCTTCAAATTCAAAAGCCCAAGAAACAGCACCAATAAAATTTACTTTATAATAATCGGCCAGTTCATATTTGCGTGCAAAAGCAGCAGCCGTATAACTGGAGAACATAGTACCATTTCTATAAGCATTTTCAGGATTGGTGTGCATACCACAGGCGGCACATCCTTCGGGGTCAGACTCGCCGATGATAATGGGCAGGTGCTTTAATTCAGGGAAAGTTGACACCAGTTCAAAACCATTGTTAACTGCACGCATTTGAACGCCAAGATTCATTCTTACATGTCCTCTTACCACACTTGGTGCCCCTTTGGCATGAAACGTAATAAAATCGAGCGGCGCACCAATTTTTCCGGTAACATAATTGGTGTCTCTCAATACATGCTGTAAAAAACCTTCCAGCAAACGATAACCTGATAAACGTCCGAGTGGACCCGTTCCATCCACACCACCCACTTTCGCAGTAGGTAATGCTCTTTTGATGGCATCGGCTGTGTAATCGTATAATTTAAAAAATTCCTGTCTGGTTCCTCTCCAGTAAGCCAGGTCGGGCTCGTTCCAAAGTTCCCAGTACCATGATTCCACTTCCGCTTTGCCATAACGTTCAACGGCATGTTTAACCCATTCAAATACCAGTGCAGCCCACTTGTTATAATCTTTGGGGGGATAGGCCCAGCCGGTATAAATGCTTCCATAAGGATCACCTGGTTTCCAGTTGTGACGGTAAGGTTCTGGTTTAGTGGACAGTGCCTGTGGCATAAAACCCACTTCTGCCATGGGTTTGATGCCTCTTGCCAGGTAGGTATCAAAAATGCTGTCTACAATTTTCCAGTTATAAATCGGGTTGCCGTTGGCGTCTTCTGTATAGGCATTGGTAGAACCCCATTTAAATGAGGCCGATCCATCACCTGTGGTAAGCATATTGTGTGCACGAAAATATACGGGAACAGATGGTTTGATTTGTCCAAGTTCGGTCAGTAATTTTTTGCCGTCCTTCATATAGGCATAGTTGGGTTCATCGCAACCAAACCATGCCCATACAGGTTCCATTTTGCCTTTTACTTTGTTCAGATCAACGGCTATTGAAACCGCCTGTTGTGCCTGTATCTGTGCAACAGAAAGCAGTATGACTGATAAGAGCAGGGCGATGTTTTTTTGCATAAGATGCGTATAAGAAATTAAAATCGTCAAAATGACACTTAAAATTTTGTTTAATCGGTCAACTTACAGGCATTTCCGGTAATAACCGGGTTCCTGCTAAAGCGTTATCCGATAAACAGAAGGATTAAGGTTCAGACCGCAAGGGTCAGGAACTGGTCATGTATATAATCAACCACTTCCACCAGGTTCTGGTTTTTGTTGAATACGGCTAATTGTCTGTGT
>DPWF01000009.1:8701-13642 GCA_003526435.1 Chitinophagaceae bacterium
TCATCCACAAAATCGAGCAGTTCCATGATCAGTGTTTTGGTATCGGCTTCGCTTTCTTTTCCAAAATCAATCAGTGTTCCATCAATACCATACCTGCTGGCACGCCATTTATTTTCGTTGATTAAAGAGCGCTGGTACATCATGAAATTGAGGTTCTGTGTTCTGAGCTTATAAATCTTGGCACAGATGGCCTGGAACAATGCGGCAATGGCAATGGTTTCATTGATGGTCATGGGTACATCGCAAATACGGAACTCAACGGTGTTAAAGAAAGGATGCACGCGAATATCCCACCAGATCTTTTTGGCGTTATCAATACAGTTGGTTTTGATGAGCAGGTTCACATAGTTTTCATATGCTTCAATGCTCTCAAAAAAATCAGGAATACCTGTGCGGGGGAATTTGTCAAATACTTTGGTTCGAAAAGATTTGTATCCTGTTTTTCTTCCTTCCCAGAAAGGAGAGTTGGTGCTTAATGCATACACATGCGGTAAAAAATACCTGGCCGTATTGGCAATATGGATGGCCATTCTGCGGTCTTCCATACCCACATGCACATGTAGACCGAAAATGAGGTTACTGCGGGCAGCTTCCTGTAATTCATTTACAATCTGGTTATAGCGAACATGATCGGTGATGAGTTGATTTTCCCAATGACTGAAAGGGTGTGTACCTGATGCGCCCACCCAGAGACCGAGGTCGCCGGCCACGTTGGCAATAGTGCCACGCAATGCAGCTACATCATTAAATGCTTCTTCAATGTTTCGGCAGATATCGGTACCTACTTCTACCACCGCCTGGTGCATTTCGGCTTTTACTTTGTCTTTCAGGATTTTCTGTCCTTCGAGTACAATTTTTTGCTCATGGCTTTTTAATTCCCGGCTTTGTGGATCAATCACCATGTATTCTTCTTCCACACCTAAAGTAAAATGCGAATAATTCATATGTCCCATCAGATGAGTTTTTGTTTGGCACTACTGCGTTTAATGTATTCACCCCAGGTGAGGTTGTCGGCACCATCGGTCTGGGCCTGTGCTTTTTCAATGGCATAAGTGGCTGCGGTTTCTACTACCCAGTCAAAATTTTCCTGACCAACGCTTTTCAGATCTGCATCCGGAGCTGGATTGCAGAAATCAATGGCATAAGGAACGCCATCACGAACAGCCAGTTCTACAGTATTAAAATCGTAACCAAGGTAATGGTTGATGCGTAACACAATATCTTCCATCTGTTTCAGTCTCTCTGCCGATGGTTTGAAATCGGCCACATAACGTAAATGATGAGGATTGCGTGGTTCATAAGACATGATACGTACATATTTACCACCAATACAATAACAGCGATAGTATTCTTCAAAAACAATTTCTTCCTGTAATAACATCACCAGTTCTCCTGTTTCACTGTGTTTCTCAAAGAAGTCTTCCATGCTGGTGAGTTTGTATACATTTTTCCATCCGCCGCCGGCAAAAGGTTTCATATAAGCGGGGAAACCAACATAACCGAAAATGCCGTCCCAGTTTAATGGATAAGCCAGGTTACTGAACGACTGATCAGATGTATCTGCCGGAAGATCGCGTGAGGGCAGGATCACTGTTTTGGGAACAGGTACATTTATTTTTGTGGCCAGACAATTATTAAAAAACTTTTCATCGGCACTCCACCAGAATGGATTGTTGATAACGGCTGTGCCACAAAGCGCGGCATTTTTCAGAAAAGCCCTGTAGAAGGGAACATCCTGACTGATACGGTCAACAATCACCGCATAACCACTGGCTTCACCCTGCATTACTTTGTCGATCCTTACAGGCTCGGCAATAATACCGGGAATATTCTTACTATTGATGCGCTCCACAAAGGCCATCGGAAAACTTCTTTCCTGCCCGAACAAGATGCCGATCTTTTTCATAAAAGTTATTTGCATTCAATTTAATTAGAATTTTTGAGATTTGGTCAGGAAGTCGGAAAGTCCGGAGGTCCGGAAGAAAGATTGTGTGAGGTAAGATGCTTTGGACTTTCCGTCTCACGGACTTTCGGTCTTTCTGTCTTCCGGACTTTCCCTATTTTTGAAACATGACCGAAGTGAGAACTGAACCGAACCTGACGGCTATTTGTTTAACCCAACACCTGCTTCATTCTGAATATCTTGAACGGGAGGTGACGATTGATGTTTATTTGCCTTTACAATATCAGCCACATGAGCAACTGAGTTTGCTGTTAATGAATGATGGACAGGATCTGCCCAAAATGCCTTTTGATGAAATATTGGATCATCTGATCGCTGAAAAAAAAATTGAACCTTTGATTTGTGTGGCCATTCATTGTGGTCCCGACAGAAAAATGGAATATGGAACGGCTTATGCAGCCGATTATAAAGGCAGGGGGGCCAGAGCTGGTTTGTACACCAAGTTTATTTTTGATGAATTACTTCCTTTTATCCGCAAAACCTGTCAGATACCTTCTTTTAAAGACAAATCTTTTGCTGGGTTTTCGCTGGGTGCATTGAGTGCGATGGATATTGTATGGAACCATCCCAGTGAATTTAATCGCGTGGGTATTTTCAGTGGATCATTGTGGTGGAGAAGAAAAGGATATGACGATGGTTATGAAGATGAAAAAGACAGGCTTATGCATTTGCAGATCCGTAAAGGAGGGTTTTATCCATGGCTAAGAACTTTTATTCAATGTGGTTTATTGGATGAAGCGGAAGACAGAAATAACAATGGTGTTATCGATAGCATTGATGATGCACTTGATTTAATAGTTGAATTGAAAGCTAAAGGGTATACCGACGAACATATTCATTACCTCGAACTGGAAGATGGCAAACATGATGTGGCTACCTGGGCCAAGGCATTTCCGGAATTTTTGAAATGGGGATGGGGAAAGGGGGGGCGTGAATCGTGAATGGTCAATGGTGAATAGTGAGGGGAACTGCTATAACATGTAATTAAAAATCCGGGTAACGTTTCGTTGCCCGGACTTTTTTTGGTATTTATCATTGACGATTCACCATTCACGAAAAAAGCCATCCGCATGAAGCGGATGGCTTTTTCTATAAAGCGGAAAGCTCAGATTAGAAATTAAATCTCAGACCTAACTGACTGATCCATCTTGCGGCATAAGCAGCATTTGTTGTAGTGCTTATGTTCCAAGGAGTACGGATAGTTGGGTTAAACCTGTACTGAGGAGTAAGATTTGAAGCAGCATTTACAAAACCTGCAAACTGAATCAAACCGAAGTTATCATTAGACTGGAAATAAGTACGTCCCCAGTTTCTGTTCAACATATTGCCAAAGTTGAATACATCGTATGTTAACTGGAACTGATAACGTTTGTTGCCTATTTTCAGGTTAAAGTCCTGAGCGATTTTCAGGTCAATGATATTTGTGAAAGGCAAACGGCTACCGTTTCTCTCAGCAAATTTACCACGATTTTCTCTCAGGTACTTATCATTCATGATATATGATTCAAGTGCATCTCTTTGCTGTTGTGGAGTGTATGTAGTTGCTACTCCGTTCGTAGTGATGGTATTATTTAAGAAAATCATTCCAGCAAGCTCAGCAGATGTCGGTATATAGATCAGATCTTGTGAATTACCACCCGATGGTACATCATCTCTTACAAATGTATTGCTTGCATAAACATAGCTCAACGGGTTTCCAGACTGACCAGTATAAGTTAAGGTTACTGTTGTTGCCAGTTTTTTATCCGCATATTCAAATTTCTTACTTATGTAAGCAAAGATTCTATGCCCTGCACTGAAATCTGATGTAGATCGTGGTATGAAATTACGGCCACCAACAGTCTCCATAAATCTCCACTGACTCAGGTTAACAGAGCTGGTACCATCGTTGATAGCAGTTGCGTTACCAAATGAGTAGTTGAAATCAAAAGCAAAACCGGTACGTGTACGTTTAGACACGGTAGCCGTGAAGTTGAAGCCAAAACCTTTAGGGCCATCATTATTGCTTAACAAAATGGCATTATCATATGGGTTAGAGCCATCTGGGTTTAACGGAATACGGGCATTGTTGGTAGCGGAATAAACGTTTCTGCTACCCGGACCGATAGATTTTTCTGTTGGAGGCAGAAGGTTGATATTGGTGTAGTATATCTCGTTCATGTTCTGAGTAAAAATACCCTCAAGCGTACCTGTCCAGCCATTACCAAATTTCTTATCAACGGCTACAGATGTCCTGAACACTTTTGGAGTACTAAATTCAGAAGCAGTGAGATTCAAAGGTCCTTTAGTGGTACCCGCTCCAACTTCAGCAGCAGTCCACTGTGCATTTGGATTTGATCTGAAACGAATGGTATTCAACTGTGTAGCATTGGCCGTGTAACCAGCGATAAATATACCGTTGTTGTTAAAGATACCACCTGGCCATACCAATGGAATACGTCCAACAAACATTCCCAATCCTCCACGGATTACGAGGTTCTCTTCAGGTATTTTGTATGTAAATCCAAATCTTGGAGAGAATGCGATGGGTACTTTTGGAGCTACGCCAGAGCGAGCACCTTTCAGATCATAATACTGAGAGAATTTGGGAATAGCTACAGTATTGGTATAATTATCTGTCCAAGGAGTACTCAACACTTTGAAGTAATCAGCTCTCAAACCAAAACTCAATGTCAGGTTATCAGAAGCCCTCATTTCATCATTGATGAACAATGAACCTTTACCCATCATGAATTTGGCAGCTGCAGCTGTATTATCCCCTTTTCCAACATCAACATTTGAAAAACCATAAGTGTAAGCTGTAGGTCTTGCATTGGTGATGAAGTCGTTGAGATTAGCATAAGTGTAGTTGCCAAAAGTATTCTGGATAAATGCGTTGTACACATTGTTAAATTCCCAGTCAACACCCGCTTTTAATGAATGCTTGCCTAATGTGAATTTGAATTCATTATAAACAGACCAGTTTTTCTGTGTTAACA
>DPWF01000009.1:13657-15402 GCA_003526435.1 Chitinophagaceae bacterium
GAACTGTTATCAGGTCCGAATACAAATGCACCAGATCCATCATTGATACGAACGCGTGGGAAATCCTGACCCATTGGTCGGCGGTCATCAGAAACATCTGTAAACGTGATCAACAATTTGTTGCTTGAACTTTTACCTACAAGACTTTTCAATTCTGCAGAAGTTGAATTGGTTCTGGTAGGGAAGCTATAACCATTATTATAAAAGTTAATGGTACTATTTGAACTCGCTGTTGTATTCAAACGCTCGCCTTTTGTATAACGGTTACTTACAGATAATTTATGTCTGTCGCTGATGTTCCAGTCAATACGTGCAGTAATTCTATCCGCCGATACTTCTTCTGTATTATCAAGGAAACCGCCTGGATCATAGCCAAAGTTTGTTCTAAGGGTATTAAAAAGCGTGTTATTAATAATATTGATATCTTTTGTATTACCTGTGTATTGACTAAAATCAAATGGTTGAGGACGCACATCTCTTTGAAGGTCTACGTTGATAAAGTAGAACAATTTATTTTTAGTAATTGCTCCACCCACACGGAAACCATACGTTTTCTTAGAGAAATTACCCAGTCTTGTAGCTGCAGATTTTAAACCGGTAGGTGTTTTACCTGCCAGTTTCTCATTTTGCAGGAAATAATAAACAGAACCTTCTGTTTTATTGGTACCAGAACGGGTAATGGCATTGATACCACCACCAACGAAGTTACCCAGCGAAGCGTCAAATGGAGAAATCACCACCTGGAACTGGTCAACCGCATCAATAGAAATAGGAGCAATAGCAGCCTGGCCGCCATTGGTACCTGATGCAGATAAACCAAATACATCGTTATTCACTGCTCCATCCACATAGAATGAGTTGTAACGGTTGTTCTGACCCGCAATGGTTACGGCTCCTTCTGAAGCACCCAGTTTAGCCTGGGGAACAGCACGGAGATAATCATAGATATTACGTCCTACGGTAGGAAGATTGGCCATTTTATCGCGGCCGATGATGGTTTCAGAACCACCTTTACCAGAAGCTTCTGTTGTTCTGCGTAAGGCAGTTACAGTTACTTCACCAAGGTTGGCACTTTTAGGTGCCAATGCAACATCCAGTTTAAAAGACTCACCCAGGCTCAGGTAAATCTCTGTTTTTTTCTCATTCGCATAGTTAACGAATGATACTTCAACTGAATATGGACCTCCAGGGTTCATATTGCTGATGTCGAAACGACCACCTGTACGGCTTTGAACACGATAAACTGTACCGGTAGGCTCATGGGTTGCTGTTACGGTTGCGCCAACAAGGATTTCACCTGTATTGGTTTTTACAGTACCACTCATGCTACTGGTGGTGCTCTGTGCCAGGGTTAAGGCTGGCAGCAGTAAAACCGCAATTACAAATTGCAAGAGTCTTTTACTTAGCATAATGTTAATTTTTCAGTTGCAAAGAAAATGAATTATTGGCTTAGATATTCAACAGAATGTTAACAAAATATTGCCAGCATGGGCATTTCAGGCCATTTCTCGAATCTTGTGCTACTTTTTACAGGGAAATGTCGTTTTTCGTTCAAAATCATCTTCTTTTAGTCAAAAAATAACCCTCATTCCCAAATAGGTAAACCTGTTTGGGACATCGGGCGTAATTTTGCACCGATGGAACAGTTCATACTTAACAGGATAGAGGATGCCATTCAGGACATCCGTGATGGTAAAATGGTGATTGTGGTGGATGATGAGGACCGCGAAAATGAAGGTGATTTT
>DPWF01000009.1:15469-16245 GCA_003526435.1 Chitinophagaceae bacterium
CGCCACGCCAGCCCCGAAGTGATTAATTTTATGAGTAAGGAGGGAAGGGGACTGATTTGCGCAGCCCTTACCGAAGAACGTTGTAAAGAGCTGGAGCTAAGCCCGATGGTAAGCTCTAATACCTCTCTGCATGAAACGGCTTTTACCGTTTCTGTTGACCTGATCGGACAAGGAACCACAACGGGTATTTCGGCACAGGATCGTTCTAAAACCATCCAGGCACTTATTCATCCTGATACCCAACCGGCCGATTTAGGCCGGCCCGGTCATATTTTCCCACTCAGGGCAAAAGATGGGGGTGTATTGCGCAGAACAGGGCATACAGAAGCTACAGTTGACCTGGCCAGGCTGGCAGGATTAGAGCCAGCGGGTGTGTTAGTGGAAGTGATGAACGAAGATGGTACCATGGCCCGGTTACCACAATTGATGGAAATTGCTAAACGATTTTCACTTAAAATTATCTCGATCAAAGACCTGATCGACTATCGCATGAAACGCGATTCACTCATTGAAGAACTGGTACGCGTAGACATGCCCACCAAATACGGTCAGTTTGATCTGGTGGCTTTTAAAGAGAAAACAAGCGGCGCAGAACACCTGGCATTGATAAAAGGAGAATGGAATAAAGAGGAAGCCGTACTCACACGTGTACACAGCAGTTGTTTTACAGGCGATATCCTGGGCAGCTTCCGTTGCGACTGTGGAGAACAGTTACAGAAAGCCATGAAAATGGTGGAAGCAGAAGGGAAAGGTGTAATACTATACATGAATCAGGA
>DPWF01000009.1:16276-16519 GCA_003526435.1 Chitinophagaceae bacterium
CCAGGAGGGCCGCGGAATTGGTCTGATCAATAAATTGAAAGCCTACAAACTGCAGGAAGAAGGAATGGATACGGTAGAAGCCAATCTGCATCTGGGTTTTGGTATGGATGAACGTGATTATGGCGTGGGGGCACAAATACTGCGTAAACTCGGTATTTCAAAACTCAAACTCATGAGCAATAACCCACGCAAACGCGCAGGGTTAAAAGGTTATGGGCTTGAAATAGTAGACATTGTTCCCAT
>DPWF01000155.1 GCA_003526435.1 Chitinophagaceae bacterium
CAAATTTTCAAATTTTCAAATTATACAAGTGAACAAAATCGCCTTATACTTCAAAGAGAGCTACCGTGAGCTGATGGAGAAAGTAACCTGGCCAACCTGGTTACAACTTCAGCAAAGCACCGTAATTGTACTGGTAGCCACCGTAATCATCACCGCGATGGTTTGGGTGATGGACTTCTCCAGCAACCAGTTGCTGAAGTTGATTTACTCATTATTCAAGTAAGAGAACATGGAAGCATCAGTAGTAGATAATAACGCTGTTGAAACCACTGAAACCAATCAGCCGGAGAATACCAAATGGTATGTTCTGCGTGTGGTAAGTGGTAAAGAGCGTAAGGTGAAAGAGTACCTGGATAAAGATATTATTCGCAGCGGCTGGCAGGAAATCATTAAACAGATATTCCTTCCCATGGAGAAAGTATATAAAGTGCAGAATGGTAAAAAAGTAATGCGCGAAAAAAACTATTTCCCCGGTTATGTGATGATGGAAGTATTGAATGGTAAACTGAACGATGATATCGTTCAACATATCAGTAATATCAGCAATGTAATGCACTTCCTTACCGATGGTAAAGGCTCAAAAGGCAATATCATCTCATTACGTAAAAGTGAAGTAAATAAAATGCTGGGTAAGGTAGATGAAATGAACGATCAGGGTGTAACCATGAGCGAACCATTCATCATCGGCGAAACCATCAAAATCATTGAAGGTCCATTCAACGACTTTAATGGTGTGATTGAAGAAGTAAACGACGAAAAGAAAAAACTGAAAGTGACCGTAAAAATCTTCGGTCGTTCAACACCTGTAGAACTCAACTATATGCAGGTAGAGAAACTGAGTTAACGCTTTAGCAGATATTTAAAAAGGCCGTCCAAACAGGACGGCCTTTTTGTTTTGCCAAAAGAATAGTAAATTCATCATCATAATAAAATGTACTGTCATGAAAATTTCCCGGACATCTTTTCGAGTGCTGGTAATTGCAATGACAGCTTTGTTCCTGGTCTCTGTCTCTTTTTTTGTACTCACAAGCGAAATGTCTGAACCCGTTGATACCAATCTGAGTGGAATGGTAGAAGCGACAGGAGACGACTTGAAACATTGCCTGCTGCTTGAAAAGAATGAAGCCTATTATGTGGCTCCTGGTAAAAAAATTAGAATTGAATATGCTGATCTGAAACAGGAGCTGACCAAGAAAACAGATTTATTACAACAGCCAACCGTAAATATTGTCTGTACCAAAGAAGCCGCTTATCAGCAAATTGTATCGGTGCTGGATATTATGGTAGAGAAGAAAATCAGGTCATACCAGTTGTTGAAAATCTGAAACGCATCTGTTTTTAATTTAACCCAATATGTCAAAACCTATTTATCCTTGTATATGGTTCAATAACAATGCACAGGAAGCTGCAGCCTTTTATTGCGAAACCTTTACTAACGCCAGTATACTCGAATCCAATCCGATTGTTACGAGATTCAAAGCAGGTGGATTGCTGTTTATGTTACTCAATGGCGGCCCTCAATACAAGACCACACCCGCTGTTTCTTATTTTGTGTATTGTAATGGAGAAACAGAAATTAACCGGTTATACGATTTGCTGAAAGAAGGGGGAAGTATAGTGATGCCACTCGGTAAATACGACTGGAGCCCGCGTTATGCATGGGTGCAGGACAGGTTTGGCGTGAACTGGCAATTAGATGTGGAAGAGATCAATAATGAACAGAAGATTGTACCCAATTTATTGTTTGTGAATGAAAAGAGTAGAAGCATAAGAGCAGCAAGGGAATTTTATATGAAGACATTTGCAAACAGTATGCAATTAATGGATATGCCATATCCATTCGAAGCCGCAATGGGTGAGGGTACACTGTTGTTCGCCCAATTCAAACTCAATGGTTTTATCATGAATGCCATGAGCAGTACCCTGCAGCATGATTACGATTTTTCACCGGGAAATTCATTTGTAGTAGAATGTGATGACCAAAAAGAGATTGATTATTTCTGGGAAACACTGGGTGCAGGTGGCCGATACGACATGTGTGGCTGGCTCGCAGACCAATATGGTGTTTCCTGGCAAATTGTTCCATCCATCCTTGCGCAACTCATGCAGGATCCGGAAAAAGGTCCAAGGGTGATACAGGCTTTTTTAAAAATGCAGAAATTTGATATACAGGCATTAAAAGATGCATGATACTATTCAAATACATCATAGGCAGGAAGCTCAGAAATGGTCCAACTGCCTTCTTTGATTTCTTCTTCCAGTTGTCCGGGGTCCCATCCTGCATAACCAATCAGTAAACAGATATCTTTTTCAGATAAGGTCTGGTCTTTGAGATGTGCAAGAACCTGCTGAAAATCGCCGCCATGGTACACCCCATCTTTGATGGCAAGACCGCCCTCAATCAGATCCGGACGACGATGTAAAAAGAAAAGGTTCTCCTGGTCAACCGGACCTCCAATATAAAGTGGAACAGGCGGATAGGTAGTGAATTCTGCCAGCTCATTCAGGTTTTTCATCAAAGGCAGGTGTGCAATAAATCCAACAGCACCCCGCTCATTGTGTTCAACTATGAGGATAGGTGTGTTCTCAAAGTTGGGATCATTGATGTCGGTTGAGCTGGTGATGATTTTGCCAAAAAGGGATACCATGAACGGGCTTATTTATGGAATAAAATTAACTGAAAATCTTTCAGTAGCTGTTAAGTTAGTTAAAAGAAGACATCCTAACTTAGTAAATTCAAAATGATGGTATGAAACTTTATACAACCATGCCCGTAGCACTGAAACCTTTTTTTAAACAGTCGTTGCAGGATTATGCAACAGCACTGCGTAGAAAAGAGATGGCCGAAGCATGGTATCATCTGGAGAAAGCACATGTAATCGGGCAGCGATATCCTTATCATCACAGCCTGGTGCACTGGAAGATGCTGGTATTTGGTTGCAGGATTAAAAGTGTGAAGGAAGTCATCGGGCAGGTTCCACGGTTACTGGTAGGAGGGGTTAAGTCGTTTGTGGGAACCATACCAGTAGGTAATACAGGTGGTGCCAATGTACCACCCCTGCGATCGATGCCTATTCAACAGGAGATCAGGGAGATATTCGAAAAGGCCGGAGTTGCTTTACTATAATGATACCTGCACTTATTTTTTGATCAGTTGTTCTACAAAAGATTTATAATGATTGCCTACCGGAACCGAGATACTTCCCAATTCTACAGACTGGTTGCTGTACACGGTAATCCTGTTCTTGTGTACAATAAATGATTTGTGTACGCGCAAAAAATCGGAAGAGAGTTCATTTTCCAACTGACCAATTTTGTATTTGATCATGAGTTTTTTCCCATCTGCAAAATGCAGTTGGATATAATCTTTAAAACTTTCAATGAAAACAATATCTGCTTCATTGACCTGGTAAATTTTTACCCCCGACTGAAGCTGAAGCAACTTTTGTGGCTGTAACTGATGGTTTACAGATGCGTCAGCAGCACTATTGTTTCTTCTCCTGTAAAATTTCTCTACAGCAGCCATAAACCTTTCAAAGCTGATGGGCTTAAGCAGGTAATCCACGATATCCAGTTCATAACCTTCTATTGCATATTCACGGTGAGCAGTGGTGAATATTACGGCAGGAGCAGGCTTCAGCATCTTTAGTAAGGCTATGCCGGTCAATTTGGGCATTTGTATATCGAGAAAAAGCAGATCAACTTTGTTGGTTCGTAGAAAAGCACTTGCTTCCATGGCATGAGCACAGGAGCCGCTCAGTTCCAATAAACCCGATTCATGGATATGCTTCTGCAGCAATTGAATTGCCAGTGGCTCATCATCTACAATTAAACATGTTGCATTCATACCAGTGGAACCTGCATTTTTACTTCAAAGATTTCATTTCTCTCTACAACCCTCAATATATAACGGCCGGGAAAAAGGATGTCAAGTCTTTGCTTGAGGTTTGACAGGCCAATACCTGGAACCTTGTTTTCACCGGGCATAAAATTATTGATGGCTATTAAAGTTAATTGATTGTTGTCAGCTTTTAGGCTGATACTGAATACAGCAGGCCCGGTTGTTTGTTCTGCCCCATGTTTAAACATATTTTCAATTACAGGAACCAGCAGCAGAGGTGCAATTGTATAAGGCCTGTCGGTTTCATGTGAAAACTGGATGCTTAAACGGTTGCCAAACCTCATCTTGCCCAGATCAAGATAATTTCTCAGGAACTGAATTTCATTGTCTAACGAAACATAGTTGTCATTACACCTGTACAACAGGTAATCGAGTAACTGCGAAAGCCTGTCGATGGTGGGTGCTGTTTCGGCAGACTGCTGAACGGCAAGGGAATAAATATTATTGAGTGTATTGAATAGAAAATGAGGATTGATCTGGGCTTTGAGTGCATCAAGTCTTGCGCTGATCTTTTCTTTTTCAATCTCTACCTGCGTTCTCATGATGCGCTGCCTGTCTATCAACAGGTAAAAAATAATAAATGGAAGTGCTCCCGAAACAATGCTGATGATATAATATTTGAATAGAATGGAAAACTGACCGAGTATTTGCGGGATGGACTCCTGTTTCCCAAAGTTTCCACCCAGTATTGGTTCCAGCACATATATAACCGAAAGCCTGCTGCATATTGCAATTGCATAAATACCGATACATAGTTCAAAGATGCCACGAATGATCTTTTTTCTATCGAACAGGAAAGGGAGTACCCTGATAGTGATAAAATAACTGGCTGCTATAACAGCGAGCAGGTGAAAGAAAACAGTAAGACTTCTGTCATATGCACTGAACTGGTGCCGGGCCGAGTCGGATCTTTCATTGTACATGTATTGTGTGAAGTACACAATGTAAATAACCAGCCAGAATAAAATATGCAGTATATATCTGTTCCCTTTTTTCAATTGCATTGGATATGCCATAGCTATAAAAGTAGAAAAATGTTATTGTCTGATCAGTCTTTGTAGACGAAATAGCGGAAATCGCATACCAACGAATGAAGTATGCATATAAAACTGGTATAAATGGTTTGTCGTCAATAGCAGCCAGTTGGTAGAATAGGTTGAGATACAACAAAACAGAAATAGAGATTTGCGGAAACAATATTTCATATGTTCATTTTACGGATATTTTTTTTCATGCTGTTTGCCAATGTCGTTGCGGGGCAGGCTTCTGTTAATGCTGATAAAGCTAAACAGATGCAATCAGCCAGTATTGTAAAACAGGTAAACAGTACAAAAGTAGTTCTGCATGGAGGCATACACCAATACCTCACCAGTCTGGCAGATACATCAAATTTTCAGGGAGTGGTTCTGATTGTAAAAGGTGATACCATCATACATAAGTCTGTATATGGAAAACGCGATCGTGAAGAAAATAAAGCTATCAATTTCAAAACACAATACTTATTGGGGTCACTTAGTAAATCGTTTGTCAGTATTGCCATCATGCAGTTGGTAGAATCGGGCAGGCTTGATCTTTTTGCACCTGTAAAAACCTATCTCCCTGCACTCAGGGAGGATCTTGCAGAGGAACTGAATGTTCATTTATTATTGAAGCATCAGTCTGGTCTTGCTACTAATCTTGATGAAGTAACCAGGTATCAGTTAACTGAGCTTACACCAGGGGAATTACTCGGGCTCATCAATAAAACAAAAAGGAGAGGAAAGGCCGGGTTAAAATTTGAAATATCATCCCTGAATTTTATGCTGCTGGGGTTAATCATAGAACAGGTATCAGGTAAAAGTTATGAGGCTTATATGAAAGAGCATCTGTTCAAACCACTTGAGTTGTCTTATACTGGCATCAGCCATCTTTTTAATCCTCCGGCCAATAAGGCAAACGGATACAGGCTCGTGAATGGGAAAGTACGCAGGGTAGAAGACATCGTTTCTTATTCGTATGCAACAGCCGATATGTATTCATCTGTCGGTGATCTTTTTACATGGGCATATGCATTGCAGCATGGATTAATTGTATCAAAACAAAGTATGAACCTTTTATTCAATGGCGGAATAAAGGAACATGGAAATTATGGATACGGTTTTCGCACACAATCTTATTTGAGACCTGATGTATATATGGATGCAGGAAAACTCATCAGACATGGTGGCGTGATGAATGGTTTTTGTGCCAATTATCATTATTATGATAAAGATGATTTAACCATCATCATCCTGAATAATTACAGAAATCTGAAAATTCTTGATATCACTTTTACATTAAAAGAATTCGTTTATGGGTATGTTCCCGGTCAAAGAAAAAACAAGTACAATGAATAAATATAGTAAAGCAGGCAGCCGCATAAGTGTAACGATCTGTTTCTTACTTGGAATATTTGTTTCAGGTAACTCGCAGCAAACTCCGGGCGATCAGCAAGAAATAAAG
>DPWF01000099.1 GCA_003526435.1 Chitinophagaceae bacterium
TCTGCTTTACTTCCCAGCAGGTAAGACAGTTCTGTATAAGGTCTTGTGGTCTGATACAATCGTGTATTTGTAGTTGTATAACGATAGATATCATATGCATGAAAACCCGGATCAAAACCGGCTTTCATGAATGGTTCAAATATCAGAGACTGCGCCGCAGTGCCATAATTGCCCAAACTATGAAAACGATAAGGCAAAGGAAACCTTGTATAAAAATCGTTGATAGATGAATCGATGGTTCGCGGGCGTGTTGAATCGAAATAGCGATAAAAGATGGTAATTGAATCAGCCAGACTGTTCCTTGTTTTCAAAGAATCATTCCCTGTATTTCTCCTGATAGGTCTACCCTGAGAATCGGTTGTAATATTAGATCGCTGACTACTGCTGTTACGTGTACGGAAATTACTGGTCTGGGCATCCAGACTTAGTCCGATGGAAATCAATACAACCGTTAAGGCATGGTACTTTGTTACACGCATGTTATGGAATGTACTGCAAAATAAGATGAATGCCTATTTGCAGGAAGTTAAAACTGGCTAACCGTTTATAGTGTTTTGATGAGTTCTGTAAATAAAAGCGTCAGCTTGGGTTCTGCATCATGTGCAGCCTGCAGTACTTCTGCATGTGTTATTACATTTTCTTCTTCACGGATGCCCAGGTCTGTAATAACACTCATGGCAAAAACTTTCATACCACAATGTACGGCACTGATGGTTTCCTGCACAGTACTCATACCCACTGCATCGCCACCCAGGGCTTTGATCAGTTTATATTCTGCTCTTGTTTCAAAAGTAGGTCCTGTTACGCCTGTGTAAACACCCTGGTGAAGGGGTATCTGGTGCTGGCCAGCAATAGTCAGCACTTTATTGATCAGATTTTTGTCATAGGGCTCACTCATATCAGGGAAACGTGTACCGATGGCTTCTTCATTTTTACCCAGCAAAGGATTGACGATAAAGAAACTGATATGATCATTGATGATCATCAGATCACCCACTTTAAAAGCAGCGTTTACACCCCCTGCTGCATTCGACAATAAAAGGGTCTCCACTCCCAGCATACGCATTACCCTTACCGGATAAGCTACTTGTTGTGCTGTATACCCTTCATAAAAATGAAAACGGCCACCCATCACCCACACTTTTTTACCTCCAAGCGCTCCATAAATGAGTTTGCCTTTATGTCCTTCCACAGTACTTACCGGGAAATGTGGTATATCATTATAGGCGATCTCAAACTCAGTTACAATTTCATTGGCCAGGTTCCCAAGACCACTACCAAGGATGATTCCAATGCTGGCTTCGCCGCTTACTTTCGCTTTGATAAAGTTGGTAGTTTCTTGTAATTGTTGCATTACGGTGGACATCAATTTCAGATTTAGGCTGCAAATATAACCCATACAATAGCCTGACAGACAATTCTGCGAAAGAACAGGGCATAAAAAAACCATCCCGATATAATCGGGATGGTTCGGAAAGTTAAGAGGTATGACTGATTAGTTGATACGCTTAACGTTAACGGCGTTAGGGCCTTTACGACCTTCCTGCACGTCGAAAACCACTTTATCGTTTGCTTCAATCTGATCGATCAGACCGTTAGCGTGTACGAATGTTTCCTGGCTAGAGTTTTCATGCTTAATAAAACCAAAACCTTTTTCCTCATTGAAGAACTTTACAGTTCCCTGAATTTGTGTGTTCATTTGTAAAATTGTAATTATAAATAAGGCTGCAAAGATACGTGTAAATAAGTCGCCAGCCAATTTATTCAGGTAATAACTGACTCTTCCCCATTATTCTAATCTTATTTTAAGATACTAAACAGTTAACAATCAGGCTAAAAGGCTTGATAACCGCTCATCCTTCTCTTTTCAGAATGATCTGTTAAATCCTGACAGTCGTTTATCTTAGCATACACACAAATAAATCATCATGTTACAAAGAACCGGTTACATTCTTGGCTTATTATTGATTTGCGTATTTACATATGCACAAAAAATTTCTTACAAAGTTTCTTTCCCGAATGCTGTTCATCACGAAGCAGTTATTAGTATTACCGCAAGTGGTATACAGAGCAAACCTGCCATTTTCAGAATGAGCAGATCCTCTCCGGGCAGGTATGCTACACATGAGTTTGGTAAAAATGTATATGATGTAAAAGCGACTGATAAAAATGGTAAATCCATTACCATCAATCGTATCGATGGAGATATATATGAAGTTCCTGCACACAGTGGAACCGTAACCGTTACCTACACCCTTTTTGCCAATCATGCTGATGGTACATATGCCGGAATTGATCCGGAGAGTATTCATTTTAATATGCCAGCAGTATTTATGTGGATCAAAGGATATGATAAAGCGCCCATAGATATCAGCTTCGATCTCCCAAAAGAAAATAAAGGAGTTGTGGCTACTCAGTTATTTCCAACTGCACAACCCCATACATTTACTGCACCTGGTTTACAATATTTTATGGATAGCCCAACAAAAATCGGAGACCTCATCATACGCGAGTGGCAGGTAAACAATTCAAACGGAAAAAAATATACGATCCGTATTGCATTGGAAGCTGATGCTACTGCACAGCAGGTTGATGATCTGGTAAACAGAACCAAAAAAATTGTAGCAGAATCAAAAGCGGTTTTTGGAGAATTTCCGGATTATGAAACGGGCACTTATACTTTTATCATGAGTGCAAATCCATATATACAGGGTGACGGCATGGAACACAGGAACTCTACAATGATTTCTTCTCCTGTTGCAGCATTTAATGCGGCAGGTTTACAAGGTGTAACCTCACATGAATTCTTTCACAACTGGAACGTGGAAAGAATAAGACCTAAAACACTGGAACCTTTCAATTTCGAGAAAAGCAATATGAGCCATGAACTCTGGTTTGCTGAAGGATTTACACAGTATTATGGCAACCTGTTACTGGCCCGGGCCGGACTTATTACACCACAATCTTTTATCAGTATTGCCGGCAGCCTGGTTAATACAAAATCAAACAGTCCTGGTGCCGTTTATTATTCACCTGTAGATGCCAGTAATCATGCTGTTTTTGTAGACGCATCCGTTTCCATCGACAAAAACAATTATGGGAACATGTTTACTTCGTATTACACTTATGGCGCTGCAATGGCTTTGGCACTTGATCTTGAACTACAAACAAAGACCACTAAATCGCTGGATGATTTTATGAAAGCCATGTGGTTAANNATACCTTATAGCATTCCATCCATGCAAAAAACACTGGCAGGTATTACAGATGCCGGGTTTGCTGAACAGTTTTTCAGAAAATACATTACCGGGCATGAAGCAATTGATTATGCTTCCCTTTTTGCCAAAGCAGGATATGAAGTGAAGAAAGCGAATGAAGGAAAAGTAAATATTGGATTGAATACCCGTGCCAATGATCAGGGGAAATTACTGGTGAGTTTTTCTACCACCAAAGGATCTTCAGCCTACGAAGCTGGCTTGGATGTAAATGATGAGATTTTACAACTGGATCAAACTCCGGTTAAGACACCCACAGATATCACCAATTTTCTTTTACAAAAAAAACCAGGCGAAACTGTCGTTGTAGTATACAAACACCGTGGAAAGGAAAAGAAAACAACAATGATTTTAAAAGAAAACAGCAGTTTAACCATCACAGACATGGAAAACAGCGGTCAGATAATCAATGACTCGATGAAAAAAATCAGGAACAGTTGGTTTACATCAAAAGCAGAATAGCGTATTTCATTTTTTAAGACTACAACTACTTGCATATGAGATTATTATTTGTAATAGCGATGACATTATTTGTCAATAGCATATTTGCACAAACACCGGAAGAAAAATTAAAAAACATGAATATTGTTTTGCCGGCCCCTTCTTCACCCGTAGCGAACTATGTAAAATATGTAAGAACCGGCAACCTTATTTTCTTATCGGGTCATGGACCTTCCAAAGCAGATGGTAGTTATATCACAGGTAAATTAGGACGTGATCTTTCTATAGAAGAAGGCTATGCGGCAGCAAAGCAAACAGGTATCAGTTTATTATCTACTTTAAAAAATGCGGTGGGTGATCTGTCAAAAGTAAAACGTATTGTAAAAGTTTTAGGGATGGTGAATGGTACAGATAGTTTTACGGATCAACCCAAAGTAATCAATGGTTTTTCAGACCTGATGGTGGCCGTTTTCGGCGATAAAGGCAAACATGCCCGCAGCGCTGTGGGTATGGCATCTTTACCCATGAATATGGCCGTTGAAATTGAAATGATAGTAGAGGTGGAAGACTGATTTATTTTTTTTCTGAATGCAGGGCTTTGTACGCATAGTAGGTACTGGCTATCATCAATAAAGCACCCAAAAAGAACGCGGCGCCTGGAAAATAAACAGGCGCTTCTTCTTTGGTGAAATAGGCAAACAGGTTGGTCATTAACGGTGGACCAATAATAGAAGTAGCACTCATAAGGCTTGTTAATGCTCCTTGCAATTCACCTTGTTCATTAGGCGGTACATGACCAGAAATAATTGACTGTAATGCAGGGCCTGCAATTCCTCCCAGGCAATAAGGAATCAGAAATACAAACATCATCCAGCCCTGGGTGGCAAAGGCAAAGAGTAAAAGCCCCAGTGCATATAAACCAAGACCGAGATAGATGCTTTTCTCATTACCGATTTTCGGATTCACCACACGAACCAGGCCGCCCTGTACTCCGCCCACCAATAACCCTACAATACCCAATGAAATACCAATCATTTTAGGGCTCCAGTTAAACCTTTCTATATTAAAAAAACTCCAGTTGCTTTGAACAGAGTGACCAGCGATATAGATCAATATCATTGAAATGATGAGCCCAGATACTGCCGGATATTTTTTCAACTGTAACAGTGAACCAATGGGGTTTGCCCTTCTCCATTCAAATGCTCTCCTGTGTTCTTTGTCTAAAGATTCTGGCAATACAAAATAACCATATGCACAGTTTAATAAAGCCAGTCCTGCCGCTACGAAAAAAGGAACCCTGGGTCCAAGCTCTCCAAGCAATCCTCCGATCATGGGACCAAGTATAAAACCCAATCCGAAAGCTGCGCCGATCATTCCGAAATTCTGTGCCCGGTTTTCGTTGGTGCTTATATCAGCTATATATGCCGATGCAGTTGTGAAACTCGCACCTGTAATGCCTGCAATTACCCTTCCTACAAATAACCATCCGATGGTAGGAGCAAAAGACAGGAACAAATAATCGATACCAAAACCAAGTAAAGAGAAAAGTAGTACAGGTCTGCGTCCATATTTATCGCTCAGGTTACCCAGAACAGGTGCAAAAACAAACTGGGTAATGGCATATGCGAAAGTGAGCCAACCTGCATATTGTGATGCTTTGCTGATATCAGATGTATGTAATAATTCTTCTATCAGTTTGGGCATTACAGGTATAATCAATCCCAATCCAGTAATATCAATCAACAGGGTAATAAAAATAAATCCGATAGCAGCTTTGCGGTTTTTGATCATAGCAGTCAGGGTAATTATGGTTGCAAATTTGCCGTTTTATTTCAAAATACAAAGTAATATACATATAAAGCTGTGGTCTTTCAGTTATCCTCACAACAAAAAGGAGGGGCACGAAAGCCCCTCCTCAACCCTTGCTCTTGAAAAACCCTACTATTGTTTCAGTTCAATTACGCCAACATTGGTGTTTTTAGGCGCCTGAACCACGATATTATTGATGGTTGTATCCTTGTAATTATTCGATCCGTTTACATACAGTGAGTAGGTTCCGTTTTTCAGACCACGCATTTTAAATTCCCCGTTTTTATTGGGTAATGCATACGCTGTATCTGTACCGTTAAATAAAGTAAGCACTGCTTTTGCATCAAGTGGTTTTACTTTTCCTGATACACTCGCGGTAGATTTTTCTACAAAGAAGTGGAATACTGGTTTCAGATAAAACTTATTGTTATTCACTATTACGATTGACCTGCTCACATCGAAATCGAGCCATAAGCGAATTTTATTGGGCAGGAACTCTTCTGTTTCATGACCTTTCAACTTGATAAGGATGTAGTTGGGTTTATTATCGGGCCAGTATAAAGGATATGTTACACTATCTTTTACAACTGAGTTATTGTTCCCGATTTCAATTCTGATCAGACGAATGGCTCCTTTAGGAATTTCGGTTGATGCGAGTAAGGTATCTACCCCATTACGCAGGTTCAGGATATCATATACACCTGCATTGATGTTCAGATTGGTCCAGACAAGACCTGAATCTTTTCTGTTACCCACTGTAGATCCAATATAGGCACCCAGCCTGTCCCAGTTACAGGTATCGTTCCTGCGTGTGTCTTTGGTGGTATCTACCAATACCTGTACGGCTTTAATCTCTACAAATACCTTGTCAAAAAAACCCGGGCCATCTGTCATATAAAGGCTTAGGTTTTGTTTACCGGCTGGAATTTGTGCCGAATCGGTTTTCTTACAGGATGTTATGGCCAATGCAGTGGCGAAGAACATCATTAATCCGAGGAATACTTGTTTTGTTTTCATGTGTGCTTGATTTTAGCGTAGCATTTACATCATCGGCATTATAATTTGTACATCCTGTTTTTTACTTAGAGCCAAAAGAATGCCAACTGTGTACTAAGGTTTTGTTAAAGGATATTTTTTGATCTTTGAATTATTCTTTCCTGTATTTGTTTGCAATAATCATCCGTCTGAACATACCATTCCCACCCTGCTTATGCAGCCACTTTTAGTTTCTTTTTTTCATCAATAGTGCCCTGTAAAACAGGCGTTACACATTAATAACAGCAGTAGTTGGATAAATCAGTCTTATTGAATGATAGCCAAATCTTACTTAACTTGGTTGCCATCAAACTGAATTCATGAAAAAGATACAGACCCTTGTTCTTGCGTTGCTTCTGTTCAATACTATTTTTTCCCAATCGCTTACCGATACCGAAAAAAAGATCATAGAATGGATAAAAGGACATACCACCGAAGCAGAAAAACTACTGGAGGAAACCGTTAATATCAATAGCGGCACATTTAATATAGCAGGTGTTAAAAAAACCGGGGAAATTTTTGCCCGTGAACTGCAAAAAGCAGGACTTGTAACCGAATGGGTACCACTGCCCGACTCATTGAAGAGAGCAGGTCATCTGGTTGCCAGTAAAAAAGGTACAAAAGGGAAAAAAATATTTATCATAGGCCATCTCGATACCGTTTTTGAACCCGATATGCCTGCCGGCCCTTTTACAAGACTCAATGATTCTACTGCTACCGGTCAGGGAGTAAATGATATGAAAGGTGGAGATGTGATCGTAGTGATGGCCCTGCAAGCTCTTCATTCTATGAACCTGCTGAAAGACGCTTCTATTGTTGTGTATTTTACAGGTGATGAAGAAGAATCGGGCAAACCTGTAAGTGTAAGCAGAAAAGATTTCATTGAAAGAGCCAGAAACGCAGACCTCGCCCTGGCATTTGAAACCGCACAGGGTATGAATACCATTGCTATCGGGCGTCGTGGTTTTAGTAGCTGGAAGCTGGATGTGACGGCAAAGACAGGTCACTCTGCTGGTGTATTCGGGCAAGGATCAGGATATGGCGCCATTTATGAAACAGCGCGTATCCTCAATCGATTCAGGGAAGAACTGGGTAATGAAAAATACCTCACCTTTAATCCGGGCATTATAGCTGGCGGATCGGAAATGGAATACGACGATGAAAAAATGCGGGCAATCGTTTCCGGGAAAACCAATATTATTTCACCATCCGTTGTAGTAGAAGGTGATCTTCGTTTCCTGACTGAAAAACAAAGAGATGCAGCCAGACAAAAAATGTCGGCAATTGTTTCAAGCCAGCATTTAAACGGCACTGCTGCAAAAATTTCTTTTACAGATGGTATACCCTCCATGGAGCCTACCAAAGGAAATGATGCATTACGGTTATGGGTAGACAAGGTTTCAAGAGATATGGGGCTCGGACCGGCTAATGCAGGCGACCCGGGGTCAAGGGGTGCAGGAGATATTTCCTATGTAGCCAAATATATGGATTGTATTGATGGCCTGGGTGCTTCGGGCAGAGGTGCGCATGCAGAAGGTGAAACGATTAACCTCAAACAATTTCCACTATTGATACAACGTGCCGCATTACTCATTTATAGACTTACACAAAGCGAATAAAACAACTACCCATGCGAAAACTCATGTATGTTTTGTTATTATTTTGGGCAATCAGTGTGAATGCCCAAAATAACAGACAGTTTTACCTGATCAAACTATACCATTTTGCAACCCATACTCAGCAAAAAGCTACTGAAGATTTTTTACAAAAAGCCTGGTTACCTGCTGTGCATAAAAAGGGAATCAAACAAGTTGGTGTATTTACCCCGGTGGGAAACGATACAGCCACAAAAAAGAAAATCTATCTATTCATCCCACTTGTGTCGCTGAATGATGTGTATCGTTTAGATGATGCGCTTTTAAAAGACCCGCAATATTTATCGGCCGGTGCAACTTATATCCAGGCTGCACATGATCAGCCAGCTTATAGCCGTATTGAAACATTTGTGCTTCGCGCATTCTCCGACATGCCCCATATGGCGAAACCTGTTCTTTCAGGACCAGTTGAACAAAGAATTTATGAATTGAGAAGTTATGAAGGAGCCACTGAAAAATTGTACAGGAAAAAAGTGGACATGTTTAATCAGGGTGGAGAGATCAAATTGTTTAAACAGCTTGCATTCAACGCTGTATTTTATGGAGAAGTATTAGCTGGCAGCAGAATGCCCAACCTGATGTATATGACAAGCTTTGACAATATGGATGAGCGAGATAAACATTGGAAAATCTTTTTCGATCATCCAGAATGGAAAAGATTATCGGCGTTACCGGAATATCAGCATACAGTAAGTAAAGTGGATATTATTTTATTAAACCCTACCAGTTATTCTGATCTATAAAAGAAAGCCCCGGTTAACGGGGCTTTCTTTTATTCATTTATGCAGAGAAGTTTATAAACAGTTATTGTACTGCTCAACCACTTTGGTGATCTGAGCATAACTCAACTGACCCGATTTAAT
>DPWF01000035.1:0-1143 GCA_003526435.1 Chitinophagaceae bacterium
GAAAGATCAATCAATCAAAAATGTTGATCAATATATTTATCATGCCCAGTTGATCCACTCGTCAGCAAAAGAAAAAACCTATCGGGTGTATAAACAATGGGCAGGTATATTAAAAAATATTTTTGCTGACTGGAAGATGTCTGAAGAAGACAATGCTGCATATTACAACGGATCACTTTCATTTTGGAAAGACAACAGTAATGGCCGCAGAACCTGGATACAACTAAAAACATGCTGCAGCAATGAGATTGTTCAAATTGAAATCAGCAATCTGTAAATACTGATAAAAGTTGAGATACAGGTTGTGGAAAGTGTTGCAATTTTCCACAACCTGTATCTCCTTTGTTTAAATGATCAGTTGGCGGTTTTATTTTCACCTGTTTTATTGGTCATTGCACCAGCCTATCATCATTACAAGGTTCCTGTTCGCCCACCGTCTACCGGTAAGTTTATACCATTGATATAAGCTGCAGCCGGCGAACAAAGAAAAGCCACCGCCGCTGCAAATTCTTCCGGTTCTCCCAGTCTGCCTGTAGGAATCAGTGCAATGGTTTTATCTACAATAGCATCCACTGTGGTATTGCCATCAGCCGCCTGTTTGCCAAATAAATAATCAAGGCGGTCTGTTTTGGTATAACCTGGCAATACATTGTTTACCGTTATTCCGAATTTACCAATTTCATTGGCCAGTGTTTTAGCCCAGTTGGCTACTGCGGCTCGTACTGTGTTTGAAATACCCAATCCGTTAATGGGTTGTTTCACTGAAGTAGAAACAATATTGATGATACGGCCAAAACCTTTTGTCTGCATACCCGGTACAACCAATTGTGCTAACATGTGCGCCGTAACTAAGTGTGAACGAAAACTTTTTTCCAGTTCATCCCCTGCAGTATTCAGCAATGGGCCTGATGCCGGGCCACCGCTGTTATTCACGAGAATATCAATGGTATGTCCCTCTTTCAGGAAATGATCAATCAATCCGGCCACTGCTGATGGCTGGCTGGTGTCGGCCACAAAATAACCATGCTGCTGTTGTAATGACGTATCGAGTGAATGAAGGACAGCTTTAAGGTTTTCTTCATTACGGGCTAATAGGTAAACATTTGCACCCATCAAAGCCAGTTCCTGTGCCACGGCTGCACC
>DPWF01000035.1:1152-3233 GCA_003526435.1 Chitinophagaceae bacterium
AGCCCCTGTGAAGCACCACAAACCAAGGCTGTTTTTCCTGTAAGGTCGAGATTCATGATACGGATTTTATAATGAACGATAGTCTTCGCGTACGGGAGAAAACACATCGAGCAGTTTACAATCGGTAATGGCCAGTCCTGAATGTGGTACATTGGAGGGAATCACAATCACCTCACCCGGACCAAACTGTATGGGCTCTCCAGCCAGTGTGAGTTGAAATTTTCCTTCCAGTACATGTGCCACCTGCTCATGCGGATGTGAATGTTCTTTAAGTGCAGCACCTGCTTTAACATCAAGGTAGGAGAATGTCATATTTTCCGTATGAATAAAACGGGCACTATAACCAGGTACTATTTCTTTGGGTGTAATTCCAGCAAGATCAACTAAAGGCATAACCAAGTTTTTTGTCCTGCAAATTACTGATTCTGTATCCGATCTGCACTGGCAATCTTTTTGTTTCTTTGCAATATGTCATCATCACTCCCACTCTTCAGAAAAATGGGTATTGCAGAAGGTATATCCCTTTTATTATTGTTAGGAATAGCTATGCCACTCAAATATTTTGCGGGCATTCCCGAAGCCGTAAAATTTACAGGATGGGCACACGGCATCCTTTTTATTGCCTATTGCTGGCTAGCATATATGGTCAGAGAAGAAAAAGGCTGGCCCTTTTCCATGCTCGTCTGGGCATTTCTGGCAGCATTTCTGCCCTTTGGCACTTTTATTTTTGACAAAAAACTGAAAGCAGGTTATTTCAGTAATTAAAAAAGGTACCGCAGTTTATATGGTACCTTTTTTGAAAAAAAACACCGCGTACATTTATTGGTCTGTTGTTTCGGCTGCTTCAATATTTACAGCATTCATAGCTACATCCGATAACTTTTCATTGCATGCTTTTTCTTCATTCAAAGTAAGGTCTAACAGATCAACCATTTCATACAGTTTCAGGGTTACAGCAAACTGTCGCATTGTTCCGTAGGTAGCAATCTCATAGTGCTCAATTTTTTGCATGGCAGCAATGATACCGGCATCTCGCATGGCACCTTCTTCACAGGCATCTGTAATAGCTTCGAGTTCCCTTACCAATCCAACCATGGCTTCACATTTCTCTGCCTCAGGCTGAACATTTAGTAATTCAAATATTTCTTCTGCCCTTGTAATATGCGTTTCCGTTTCAGACAAATGTTTGGTGAGTGCCCAGGCCAGATCTTCATCGGTGGCTTTCTCTATCATCCTTGGAATGGTTTTAACCATGGCTTTTTCTGCCCAGTAAATATCTTTTAATGCTTTTTCAAAAAGCTGCATCAGTTGCGACGATTTCATGGCTGCTTTTTTAAGTTTATCAGCAAAACCGGTACTGTGGTTATTTGAATTGACAGGTTGTTGTAGCATGGCTATTTGATTTGATGGTGTAAAATGATTGTAAGGATTTAATTATGAATTTCAAGGGCCCGGTTACTGCGCCAGTTCTGGATAAAAAAAGAAGCATCCGCTTCATTTTTAGGATATACTCCCATTAAAATACGCCCCTCCTGAATACCAGCTTCATAGGTCCTGGCCCTTTCTTCCGGTATGCCTACACCAATAAGAGCACCGATCATGCCCCCGGTAATACCACCCGCTCCCGCTCCCGCCAAACCACCTAAAACCGGACCGGCAATAACAATGCCCCTGCCAGGAATCAACAAACCTGTTCCAATGGCTGCAATGATGCCAACAATGGCACCAATAGCACCCCCAATGGCCGACCCTTTGGCCAACCCCTCAGTTGCCTTGTTATCCATATCTGTTACAGGAACATGCTTTGGAAAACTTTTTGTTCTGGTCTCATCAGACATTACCAAATTGATGTCATCGGCCTGATAACCTCTTTCAAACATGGCGTTGTACGCATTTTCAGCACCCTCACGATCTACAAACAGTCCTGTCAGCATAGGTCGATCCAGGTGTTTCTGGTCAACAACTTCGTTTTCCTTTTCCATATCATTATTTTAATCCTGAAGCAATTTTCAGTAAGTAAAGATGCGGGCAAGAAGCACTATCCGCATTACAGAACAATAGATATAGCTTATATGATTCAC
>DPWF01000071.1 GCA_003526435.1 Chitinophagaceae bacterium
GAACATCGTTACTTAAAAGCGGACTGTTCTCTGCCGTAAAACGGTAAATGATCTTATCGCCATTGGAACTGATGAGCCATACGCCATTGCGTGTGCCTACCCATTTGCGGTTTGCAGCATCTACAGCCATGCATTGTACCACTTCATCCCTGAACAAAAGACCCGCCAATTGATCCTGTTGAATGATGGGTTGAACAGCTTCACATCCGCCAGCTCCAAAAACTGTTTCCGGACAGCGTATGATGCCGATGCCTTTATCTGTTCCCACCCAGATAAAACCATTTTTATCTTTTATAAGTGAATACACATTATTTGACGGGAGGTTGCCATTACCTGCTCCCTGGCGATAATATTTCCAGCGATCATCATTTGTATTGTCAATATTGGATCCCGGATTATAACAAAACAAACCATTGCCTTTCGGACTCATGATCCATAACTGATCAAGGTCATCGATCACTATTTGTGCTACAGCATTTTCGCTGTGTGAAAATGGAATATTGAATGAGATCCAGGTACTATCTGGTTTTCTCACCTGTAGATTCTGTGGAGCACCATAATTACTGATCCATAAGCGTTGCCGGCTGTCAAAAGCAAGACCACTTACCCGAACATTTCCCGGATCTCCAATAGCAGCACGTAAACTACTATTCCGTTGTTTAAATAGTTGAATGGATGATTCCCTGAACCTTACCAGTCCGCCTCCATAACTACCGGCCCATATGCTTTTATCAACGGGGTCTTCGGCCAGTGTAATAAAATCGAAAACAGAATCGAGAATAGGTGTGTTGAAATAACCCCTAAATGACCAGTTATCAGCTTTCAACTGAAATACACCATCGCGATTGTATTGATAATTCCACGCATCATTCACACTGCCAGCCGCTGCATACACTGCTGTTCCTGTTGCTAACAGATCGCCTGTAGCAATACCGGGGGGGCCATTGGGTATAAAACGATCAACACTGTTCCCGAAACGGGAGAGCCCACCAAAACGATCGGCTACCCACACAACAGTACGATCAATGATGGCCGAACGCGGAAAAGAAATGATACCACTTTGTGACAGGGTTCTTTCTGGCTGTCCATTTGTATTGATGATCAGCACACGGGAAGCTCCGCTATTGGTGCGCTGGCAGATGAGTAAACGATTATCACTTGCCGTAACATTTACAATGGGCCATGCGGCATCATGATAGAGTAATTGCCAGTTGTTACCATTGAGTATAAGCAGGGAATCATTTTTTTGAATAACCAGGTTGTTATTTACAGTTAATACATTCTGACAGGCACCTGTGGGTAAATGGGTAGCAGCAGTTACAGGTAACCAGTTTCTGTAGTCTGCAAGATTGCCGGCATTTGCAGGTGCATATTTTAATCCCTGTTCTGTAGCGGCATACCATCGATTATTAAATAGACCGGCAGCATAGGTTTTTACCTGTGAGCCATTGCTACCAATGATCCAGGTGTCTTTAATTTCAAGACGGGCAAGATCAACCAGCACAATACCCAACCCGGTTGACAGGTATGCGATTCCATTGTTGCAATAAATCTGCAGTATAGATTTATCGCCACTGATGGTACTTCTTTTAATATCACTGATGTTTTTAACGATACTACCTTTAATAAGGTCCAGGTTGCTGTTGTTATAGGCAACTACTAATTGTCCACCGGTATCATCCCATCCAATGGTGCTGATGCCAATATCATTAAGCCCCGTTACCTTAGAAAAACGTTCTGCTTCTTCTTTATCGTTAATGGAAAAAAGGGCCTGTGTGGTGGCGCAATAAATACGATCGCCTTTTACTACCTGTATGGCTTGTTGGTAATTGAGGTGTTCGCGCCATTGCCCGATGGGCGGTATCTGTGCTTTAGCATGATGACATATAAGCAGCCAAAACAACCATTGAAAGGCCATAAGAAAAAATGAACTGCCTGCTTTCCTGCTAACCATGGTTAAAGTTAGCAAATCTGTTAGGAACGATGTAGAAATACCATAGAGTTGCAAAACATATAATAGCAGTCATTCTATTTATAATAGTATATCAGCAGGTATTTTTATCACGAACTAGTTGGAAAAAAATCAGGTATTTCTACGGGTTTTTTCAATGGAAAAGCTTTCTATTTTGGCTGTTAAAACCAGTATGCATGAAGAGTAGAATTGCAATTGAAAATTTCAAGAAAATCGATGAACTGATTGCCAGGAAAAATACAGGCAAACCGGCTGAAATGGCCGTTAAGATCGATTGTTCATTAACCACCCTTTTTACTTATCTCTCCATGATGCGTTCGATGGGTGCTCCTATCAGGTATAACAAGTACAAGCATACCTATTACTATGAGGAGGAAGGCGATTTTGTAATTGGGTTCAGGCCAAAGTAAAAATTAAACTGTGTGGTGAAGGCATATTAAACACTTACAATTCCGTGTTTAATGGCAAAAATGGCGAGACCCACACGTGTTTTGATATCCAGTTTTTTAAAGAGGTTGTCGCGGTAGGTATCAACGGTACGTGGACTGATATGCATTTCTTCAGCTATTTCCTTATAGGTTTTATCGCTGCAGATCCATTGTAGGAATATGGTTTCGTTTTCGGTTAAACTGCTTAACGGAGAGCCATCGCCCAGAAAGGAATCTTCGTTGCTGATATAGTGCATCAGTTTATCGCTTACCAGTTCATTGATAAAATAACCGGTATCGCGTATATTTTCCAGTGCCTGTTTAAATACTTTGGGTTTACTGTCTTTCAGGAGGTAGCCACGAGCACCATTCTTAAGCATACGTATGATGGCAATATCGTTTTCCAGCATGCTCAATACCAGGATACGGGTTTCTGGTAAATTGGCTTTGATCCATTCTGCTGTCTCAAAACCATCCATCATGGGCATGTTAATGTCCAGAAGTACGATGGCAGGTGGTTTATTGGTCTTCAGTGCCTCAATGAACTCTTTACCGTTGCCGGCTTCCATCACTACCTTGAAGCCATCGAATGAATTGATCATCGAGGCCAGCCCGCTGCGTAGTAATTCATGGTCGTCCACTAATGCTACAAAAGTCATACAGATTGTATTGGAATTATTTGGATTTTGCCTGCAATATAATAGCTGTTCCGTTTCCGGGCTCACTTTTTATATCAACAGTGGCATTTATCATTTTGGCCCGGTTAAATATGTTCTGTAAACCTATACCCGGACCGGCTGTTTTAAATTTCTCCATATCAAAGCCAACTCCATTATCTGTAATGGTGAGTTTTGCCTCGTTTTCATTTCCTTCAATATCTACTGAAATATGGTCGGCTTTGGCATGTTTCATGATATTGTTGATGATTTCCTGCACCATTCTGAACATGATCAGATCTGTGTTCTTATCGATGCCGGTAAAATTCTCAACTATTTTCAGGTCTGTTTTATACCGCCCGCTTTTCTGGAGGTTACCCAGTAACTGGCGGATGGATTCAACAATACCGATATCCTGTATACGATTGGTCTGAAGACTATGGCTCAGGTCTCTGAGATCTTTAATGGCTTTACCCAGCAGTTCATCGGTATGCTCCAGTTTTTCATGTTCGGAAATATCAGTGAAAGTACTCAGGTTTAATCTAACCAGACTCAGAACCTGTCCGATATTATCATGAATTTCGCGGCTGATATGGCTAAATGTTTGCTCCTGGATCTCCAGTTGCGATTTCAAAATGGTTTGCTCAAATCTGTTTTTCATTTCATCACGCTCCTGCTGAAACTTTCGCTGGCGGCGTAAGAAAACGAATACAATAAGCAATAAAAAAAATCCAATCAGCACCAGAAAGACTGAAGCGATTACGATGGTGATGAGGATGTCTTCCTGTTGTTTCGGCATAAAATAAAGGCAATACTGAATGAACCGTATAAAATTACATTCAAACTATTAGTTATCGTTGTGTAAATTTTGGCACCTTGCTCCCGCATAGAGGCACTCGTAAGATATTCAAAAAGTGCATTAATAATAACAGAACCCAAATAAAAAATCAACAAACCAATACAAATCCAGAAAAAAGGTTGCAATGACAATTTGATGTTTATAGAATCTGGTAGAATTGACTCGTATAAAAAGAAGCAACTATAAACTACCATAAAAAACGAGCCTAGTAAAAAAGTATAGGTATGGAAACTGTTTGTGCCTTGTACAAACATGATGTTCAATGTAACCAGTAGCAGATACACAGGAATAAGAATGCGAATAATCTTCTTTAGGGTTTTATTGCCAAGATGTAATAGAAATATGGCAGAATAAAAAACAAATTCACACGCAGTGAATACATTGAATAACATGAAACGGGTTGACCTACTAACGTTGGTATTGGTCATTCCGAATTTTGCAATTAATTCAACTCCTACTGTTACGATTAGAAAAGGCAGAAAGTAAATAAACCCTTTATTCTTTTTCAGATGGGGGGAATAAATAAGCGCAATTAACAGACAGGCTATTTCAAGATAAAGATGAAAATATTCATTCAAAGCAGATAGTGTATAAGTTATAAACCCCTTCCATCTGGAAGGGGTTTGAATATAATCGTGAGGTATACCTCTTTATACTTCTTATTGTACCAATGTTATGGTAATAAACCACCATGGTTCAAAAATTCTTTAACATCATCAATGAGATCACTGTTTCTGATGCTACCACTACCGCTTTTCTTGTCACCAGAGAAGAAAACGGTTAAACGGCCATTCTCGTACATACCGAAATTAACATAGATCTTTTCTGATCTGTTGCGCTTCAACAGGTTCAGGTAGTTCTGAATATCTTTTACAGAAAAAGAAACCGCAGTTGATTTATTTACGCGTGCAGCAGCATAACGTGAAGCTAATGCAGCGGCTTCATTCTGTGGAATAATGCCTGGAATATTAGATGCGTCAACCTGAATGGCAGTAACCGACTCATCTGTAGATTTGTTGCTTACTTCATTTGTAACACCATCCTGTTCTTTCTGGCAGGCTACCAGAAGGGTGGTAACAACTGACAGCAGTAAAACTGTGCCTAAGATTTGAAACTTTTTCATCTAATCTGTTTTTTAATAGGTTTTGACCAAGGTTTGTTTGAATGGGTATTACAAGTTCAGTGAAGGGACTTATTCAAATTTTATTCCCATCGGGAACAAAGTTCTGCTTTTTTTCTTATGTAAGCACTATTTAATCACTGAATTCGGTACCGTTTTTTCACCGAATTTGTATACGGTGTTTTAAACGGATATTTTTATATATTCTTTGTAAAGCAATGATTATTATAACACTTAGTTGTTAATTTTAATGTATTTTTTGATGTTGATAAAATTCAATATCCCAATAAAACAAAGGATTATCAGGGCCGTTAACGTCGTTTCAATGGAAATATAAGGATTAATATGCACTTGCTGCCCGGCTAAAAGCCTGGATGCCCAGTACTGAAATATGCAAACGATTGCAAGTGAAATGGTAATAATGATGATGTTGGAAGGGAAAAATTGCCGCATCAAAAAACGCGATAATTGTTTTGGCGAAGCACCCAACGTAAGTAACAATTTTATTTCTTCTTTACAGGAACTGATGGTTAGCTGGATAAAAAGCGTAAAGATCAGGATGGCAAATAATAGCATCAGTAAACCTGTTGCGCCGGAAATATTTACCACCATATCAACCACCTGTCTGTACCTGCTGAACCTTGTTTTATCCTGATCGGTACTCAGGTTTTTTTCTTTCAGGTAGCTAATTAAATTAGGATCACCAGGGTCTTTGGTGCGCATGATAATTCTCGATGGGGCCTTATTGCCAGCAGTTCCATATTGCTCATTTGCCCAATCCATGAATGATTGAGGAACGAGTAAAGAAGATATCCTGTCGCTGAAACCCACCACTCTTCCACGCATGCTATGCGCCACACCATTTTCATCGTAGATATTTACCTGAAAGAAAATCATTTTTACCACTTCTCTTGTTAATTGTGGTAAACCCTGGGATAAAGAAAACTGAAAATTATAAATGTCTAAAAACATGCCAGGTACAATAATGGGAACAAAACCTGAAGATGCTTCCCAGTTCCACTCCTTCGTACTTACATCCAGAAAACTATCTGGTACACTTTCAAATGCAATGTCTGTATAAAAAGGAAACTGGGCACTACTGCTTTGAATAGAGGCTTTGAAGCGACTGTTGTGTAAAACACCAATAGCATCCGTAAAAGGCTGGGCTTTGATATCATTTATTTCGTCATCGGAAAGTGTGGTGTTCTTTAGGTTTTGATCGGTGAGTATTTTATTGATCACCATAAAATTGGCAATGCTGTCACGATTACCACTTCCCCGTAATAACTCATTGTAATTGCTTTGCAACTGAACTGCTGAAAGTATGAGTATCATGGCTATTGACAAACCAACAATGGCCATGGCAAACCGTACTCTACCGGCACCTGTTCTGATCAGTTTTCGCAATAGTATGTTTAATCCTTTCATCATATTTTCTATAAAACAAGTTTTCTGCTATAATCAAAATGATCATCGTCATGCAGGTCGGTAATGATGATGCCAGCATCTCTTTCTTTACAGGCTGCAGTAATAAGTGCTGCGGCTTTACCTGCATTTGCTTTGTCTAAATGACTAAAAGGTTCATCCATGATAAGCCATTCAAAGGGCTGAACCAATGCACGTATAATGGCCACACGTTGTTGTTCGCCATAACTACAGAGCGCCGCAGGCTGTTGCAGAATATGATCAATACCCAGTATTTGTGCCATCTCGGTTATCCGTTCTTTTTCACAGTAAGCTGTCTGCAAAATCCTGTTAAGCTCAATGTTTTCCCATGCCGTAAGATGCGGAAACAAGCGAAGATCCTGGAAAACAATGCTGATTTTTTGCTGACGAAAAACAGCCAGCTCTTCAGCAGTCAGTGTACTGATATTACGGTCATCCCATTTTATTTCGCCCGTAAAATCTGTTCTAAGTCTATAGAGCGAATGAATAAAAGTGGTTTTACCGGTTCCGCTGGGGGCCTTGATCTTAATCCACTCGGGTGTTGTAAAAACAAGATCCCTGTTCCAGATGCCAGATGCCTGTTGCAGCAGTTTTTCTTTCAAAGGAACCGGTACTACTTCATGAAGCGAGATGGTCATGTGACTTGATTGATTTTTAAACCAAAGAAAAAGTCCTGCCATGGCAGGACTTTTTTACTATAACCTTTCGAATTAATTGGTCCGGATGATGGCAGGAATACCACCTGGGAACATTTTTTCTTCCAGTTCTTTTTGTTTTTTTGCTGCCACGCGCATATCTACTGCAATATCTGTGAGCAGACTGGTGAGGGTGACCAGACTGTTTTGTTTTTCATTCTGCATACGCACTTCAAAAACGCCTTTCACACTTTTACCGTCGAAATTATCAGAAGTGCCAATAATATCTTTAAAGGTTTCTTTGGCCGTTCTCATCGACTTATTGTAATCGCTTGCAGCATTTCCATTCATAAAACCTCCGATGGTATTGGCAATGTCGAAATAAAAGACCGTTGATTTTCCTTTAAAGCGATTGAGTACATCGTTACTGATAACGGCCTGGTTTTTATTCGACATGTACTGTGTATAGGTTAATGAATCGCTGGCGATTACCAGGTTTTTATCATCGGCATGCATGTACACACCCAGGATACTCATTAATTCACCACTTTTATAGGTGTTTCCTTCTTTGCGGATATAACCCAGCTCCACTACTTTATCCATTAATTTGGTAAAGCTGGCTTTATCACCAACTGGGGCATTGAAAATCATTTTACCCAATGGTTTCTTCCTCGTCATGTCTTCTTCATCGGTTTTTTGCTGAGGTTCGGGCTGACTAAAACCAAGATCAGAAACAACCACTGCAATTTCTCCTTTTAAAGATTTATACAGATCCTGAATGGTAAAACCGGCTTTCTCCAGTCTGCCATTGATCAATCCTTCCATTTCAAGTTGTTTCAAAAAGCCACTGAATATTTCAGGATTGAATGATGCCAGCATGATGCCATTGATTTTATCGGAAGGATATCTTTCAATCATGGAAAGATTTACGGTTGGGCCGGCATACTGTTTCAGGATATTGCTAACGATAGGATTGGTATAGGTAGCAGATTTGGCCACAATTTTACCAGCTTCAAAACTCAGTGTAGCAGAAGAATAATTGTCTTTCATTAACTCCTCTACTTTAGGAAGCGACAAAGGCAACATACTCAAGGCACTCAATGAACTGTTTGACGAGGTGAAAACATAACCATCTGCCTTGTCTTTAAACATACTTGTAAATGCCTGTACACCTGCCATTGAAGCATCTTTCTCCTGCGTGTAATAGGTGTTGACTTCTTTCTTCAGATCTGCATCAACATTTTTCTTCTCAGGCACCTTGAATTCCATGGCTACTGTATCATAGCTTGGTCTTTGCGTGTAATTATAGATGGTTACAATGACATTTTTATCGGTCCAGGAGAGCATGGTATTGTCTTCTGCGAGCAGATAAGAGTAGGTTTTTTCTTTACTGATGGTTTTAGAAGAGAACTCTTTGTGTCCTTTAATCCAGCTCTCAAATTTGGTAGCGTCAGATAAACTGCCCATGATGTTCATCACAGTAGTGTTACCATCAGTCAGATTGCCTTTTTGAGAGAAGGAAAAGAACAGTTGTTTTTTCCAGTCGATCCCTGCATTATTTCTGAAGTCATCTAATTTTTTTCTGTCTTCCGTATCTGATGAATCATTTTTGAAAATGCGACTGAAGAGGGTATCAACACTGATTCCTCCTGAAGTTAATTTATCCTGCATGGCGCCCGGATCGAGTACAATCACAGCGCTGGCAGTTTTCGGAATGAAAGCAGCTTCCCTGGGTCCTTTGTTGGAACAGGAAGTAAAAATGACCATCAGTAAGGTCACTGGCAGAATGTAACGCAGAGCAGACTTCATATGCTTATATTAAGATTATAGCATACGAAGTTATAGTCTGTTGGCGAAATATACCAGAAATCTGGTTTTACTTCGTTATGGCTCCATAAATGGCTTCCTGTATGTTTGGGCGTACGTTCATACGGCCCAGTTTATTGTCGTTTCGGGTAGGATTTACCCTGCTGGAGAGGAAAATATAGACCAGTTGTTTCTCGGGGTCTACCCAAACACAGGTTCCGGTAAAGCCCGTATGGCCAAAAGTAGATGAAGATACGCTGAGAGAAGGATAGGGTTCTTTACGGGTGGCATTGTCTTTTTCAGGCTTATCAAAGCCAAGTCCGCGACGGCTGATATCGCTGCTGTAGGCGGTAAAAAGGTCAATGGTTGATTTACTGAGTAAGCGTACGCCACCCAGTTCGCCCCCATTTAACAATAACTGGTACAATTTGGCCAGATCATAAGCATTGCTGAATAAACCTGCATGTCCGGCGATGCCGCCAAACATGGCTGCTCCTTCATCATGCACATCGCCATGCATCTGTTGCCTGCGGAAATGAGCCTCTACTTCTGTGGGCACCAGTGTACTCAGGGGCATTATTTCGCGTGGTTTAAAACCTGTGCTCGTCATACCGAGTGGCTCATAAAACGTTTTACGTACATAGCTGTCTAAAGACATACCACTAACAGCTTCTACTATTTTTCCCAGGAAAATAAAATCGTTGTCGCTGTATACATATTTCCCCTGGGCCGTTAATTTACTTTTCAGGATACGTGCATACATGGTATCGTGCCAGTCGTTACGCAGGTATAAGTCTTCTGCCACCCGATGTGAAAATTGAGGGGTAGGCATCTGCACAAAATGTTGTGGTGAAGGTTGTCCGGTGGCAGTATCAATTACTTCACGATAAAAGGGAATAAAAGGATTGAGGCCCGCCTGGTGCAATAAAATGTCTTTCAGTTTAAGTGGTGCTTTATCACTCCCATTTACCCAGGATAAATAATCGCCCAATGTTTTGTTCAGATCTACTTTTCCTTCTTCGTAGAGTTTCATGATAGAAACAGTAGTAGCAGAAATTTTGGTAACTGAAGCGAGATCGAATACCATATCATTAGTCATGGCTACTTTGCGGTCGGTATTTACATAGCCAAAAGATTTGTGATACACCAGCTTACCGTTTTTTGCAACCAGCACAACCATACCCGGTGTGGCCCCGCTGTCGATGGCAGCTTTGGCAATGGTTTCAATCTTATTCAGTGAATCGCTGATCAGTCCAACTGATTCCGGTGTTACAACGGGTAACATATTGTTGTACACGATGCCATCTCCAAACCTAAAAGCTTCGCAAACAGTAACGGGTAATTTTCCTTTGGCATTGATCTTTCCAAACAAAAGATCGGCAGCAGCATCCTGTGTTATGATATCATCTTCGTAACATACCACCAGATTACTGGCATTGCAGATGTATTGAACTGCATAGGGGTTACCAAAGGCAAAAGTGATGCTGTTGTTTTTCTGTAGTTTATTCAACAGGTCGAGACTGTTTTTACTCAGTCCAAACTGGTTGGCAGGTCTGCGGCTGTAGTTGTGAAAGCCTATCACCACTGCATCGTACTGCTCCAGTTGTTGTAAAATTGTAGCGGCTTTTTCATTGCTGTCTTTGTTCTCAAAGAAAAACAGATCAGCTTTCAGTTGTTGCTGAAGGCGTGTGGCAAACTGGTTGGCTTTATCAATACCAAGGCCTACAAAAGCTACTTTTTTAGCATTGATGGGTAAGAGATTATTGTTGGTTTTGCGCAGTAAAGTCAAAGCATCGGCAGCCAGTGCTTTTTTGATCTCTTCTGTTTTTGCATTTAAATCGGCAGCAATATTTGTGGTGTCAATTACCTGTTTCTTATTCAGTCCCAGATGGTATTTGGCCAGTAATACTTTTTTTACACGGGCATTGATATCATCCCAGTCAAGTTTTCCTGCTTTAATAGCCTGTCTTACTTTGGCAATACTGCCCGGAATATCGCCAGGCAGACAAAGCATGTCGTTACCAGCTATGAGCGACATCACCGAAGCATCACCTTTTGGAAAAAATTTGGCGACACCCTGCATTTCCAATGCATCGGTAAAAGAAATACCCTGATAACCCAGTTCATTGCGTAAAAGATCGGTTACATTTTTTGTCGACAAAGAGGTTGGCAGGTTAGCTGTTGTATCAATAGAAGGAATAGCAAGGTGTGCAATCATCATGCTGCCCACACCTGCTTTAATCAGTTCACGGAAGGGGTAGAGCTCAAGCTGGTCGAGTGCTGCACGCGATTTGTTGATGACAGGCAGGTCATAATGTGAATCAACACTTACATCTCCATGACCCGGAAAATGTTTAGCGCAGGCCATTACACCTACATCCTGCATGCCTTTCATATACTGTACTCCAAAGAGTGCTACTTTATATTTGTCTTCCCCAAAACTTCTGTCGTTGATGACAGGGTTCATAGGGTTGTTGTTGATATCAATATCCGGTGCATAATTTACATGGATACCAATTCTTTTACACTGCTCTCCCACTGCCAGCCCAAATTTGTAAATAAGACGGGCATCGGGAACAGCACCCATCATTAACTGGCGGGGAAAATTAATGACGCTGTCTAAACGCATACCCAGGCCCCATTCGCCATCAATGGCAATCATCAATGGTGTTTTGGCAATGCTTTGATAAAAGTTGGTGAGTTTGGCCTGGCGAACCGGCCCACCCTGAAAAAAACAGAGTCCACCAACGTTATATTTTTTAATGAGATCGGTTACTTCTTTTACATGATCGGGTCCCAGATTGCTGTGTGCCCTGATGATCATCAACTGGGCAATGCGCTGATCTTTCGATAATTTCCGGAACTGTTTTCTTACCCATTTATCGGCTGCAGGTGTATGCTCATAAAACTGTTGGGCCGATAAACCACTCAACAAAACAAGAAATAAGAAGGAAAGAATTGATCTTTTCATATAGCTCGGTTCAGGCCACAAGGTAAGGATTCTGGATAATCTTGCGGTTTTTTGCGGGTTTTAAAATCGGAAAGCAGGTTTTAATGGGGTTGATAGTCGGCATAAAAAAACCGCACTGGAAAAGTGCGGTTTTTGCAATGTTATTGGAAAAGATTAACCTTCTGTTTCTTCACCGGCTTCTTCTTCAGTGATTTTCAGTTCAACCTCATTTGCTTTGAGGATACCAAACCACTTTACCATTTTTTTCATGTCGCTGGCATATACACGGGTGAAATCCATATCGGGATATACTTTCTCGAAATAAGCTTTTACCGCTTTGGCATCGTTTTCTGCAGGCAGTGCTGTTTTGTTGGCAGCCATGGCCTGGAACAGTTCCACAAGGTTTACATTCTCACGAACAGTGTACACTTCAATACTCTCTAAATGTGAGAAATTATGAACACGGCTGCTGACAAATTTGGTTGTTTTATCATCCAGTGAGCGAACAATGGCACCATCTGTTTTGCTGCCCACCATTTCAAACAAACCACTGAGACCAGTGATGGATATCAGTTTACTATACTCCATATACAATATTATTAGGGCTGCAAAGTAAGGGAAAAAGGGTTAGACTAAATAACTGGAATAAGATTGATTTGCGGGTTCCTGCATTTTCAATTTATGTGTGGATCGATGCCTGCTTATTACCGGTTATCAAAATACTCCTGTAACGGTAGGATTCATCGACAGGAGGTTATAATTTGTGACAGGTGATGCATTGTTGATCTGTAGGCTTTTGTCTTTAACAAAACTGCTTGCCATGAAACCTCTCTTTTTGGCGTTCTTATTGTTTCCGCTGTTCTTAGTGGCGCAAAACACCCCAAGACCACGTTGTGCTGATCAGCCCGTATATCAGCAATTTGATTTTTGGGTGGGAGAATGGAATGTATTTGCCCCCAATGGCAAACAGGCCGGCACCAGTAAAGTAGAAAGATTACTTGACAGTTGTGTACTGCTTGAAAACTGGTATTCAGCAGGTGGCTCAAGCGGAAAAAGTTTTAATGCATATAATGCTGCAAAAGCCAGGTGGCAACAATATTGGGTCGACAATAGCGGAGGTGTTACGGAATACCTGAACGGACGGTTTGAAAATGGATCTATGATTATGGAGACAGAAAAAATGCCATTAGCCAATCAAACTTTCAGGATAATGCGCATGACTTTCACACCCATTTCGAAAGATAAAGTACGTCAGCATGGACAAAGTTCAACCGATGACGGACAAACCTGGAAAACCGATTTTGATCTTGAATATCGTCGTAAACAATAACCTAACCGCAGCAATGCTGCACAATTTTTATGATGGAACGTAAAGACTTTTTAAAAACATTTTCCATAGGTGCCGCTGCACTCTATGTACCTTCAACTGTAGCAGCTCAAATGGACAGACCGCCCCAGCTCGACAAGCAACAGATCATGGATTTTGTGGGAGCCGGACATAATAACCTCGATAAAGTAAAGCAGATGTATGCAGAACAACCAGCATTGGTATATGCTGCACACGATCTGGGTGGAGGTGATTTTGAAACGGCACTGGAAGGTGCGGGGCATGTAGGGAATAAAGAAATTGCCAACTTTTTAATTGAGAAAGGAGCAAGAACCAACATGTTTGTATTAACCATGTTAGGTAAAACAGCAATTGTTAAACCTTATCTCGAA
>DPWF01000179.1:0-5348 GCA_003526435.1 Chitinophagaceae bacterium
CACACCACCATATAACCAGAATCTTTTAATCATCCGGTAAAAGCTGTCTGCATTTACTTCCCAGCCCATATCGGTCAACGGCACTTTTTTTGCAGCCGCTTTTACTTCAGATGCCTGTATGTAAGGAATGAGTGGATTGTATTTGACCGTTGTGCTGAAATAATTTTGTATCCCGATAAAATCAAAATTGAACTGCATCCGTTCGGTATATTTCCATGCTTTGTTGTGAAGATGTAATTTATCGAGTAAGGTAAAACCCGGTTCCTGTGGGTAACCCCTGCCCAGTAAGGGTTCAATAAATAAGCGGTTCAGTAAGATATCAGCTCTCTTTGCTGCTTTGATGTCTTCTTCTTTCTGTGTGAATGGCATCACTTCACTACAGGAAAAACTGGTACCGATATTGGCCCTTGAAACAGCGGCTCTTATCAGCCTTCCACCTTCTGCCTGGCACAACACCGCATTATGTACTGCAGGTAAAAAATTACTCAGGCCGGTTTTCCCGGGTGCATGTTTGCCAATCATATAACCCAATGAAGTAAAACCCATCGGCTCATTCAGCACAATCCAGTTCTTCACCCGATCGCCAAACGATTCTGTACATACATTCACAAAACGGGTAAACCATTTGAGCATCTGGTGACTTGTCCACCCACCTTCTTTGTGCAGTGCCAGAGGAAGGTCCCAGTGATATAAAGTAACATAAGGTGTCAGTCCCAACTGTAAACATTCATCAATCACACGATTATAAAAAGCAATCCCCTCCTTGTTTACCCTTCCCGTACCTTCTGGTAATATGCGGCTCCAGGAAATGGAAAAACGAAAACAATTAAATCCCATGGCTTTTACCAGCATGAGATCATCTTTATAACGATAATAAAAATCGCAGCAGGTATGGGGTTTGGCACCCGCTTTTATTTTTCCCTGTTTACGGGCAAACTGGTCCCAGATGGATGGGCCGCGACCATCAATATTCCAGGCACCTTCATTCTGTGCAGCAGATATGGCCACCCCCCACTGGAAGTTCCGGCCAAAAGATTGTTTCAGTAAGGCATGTTGCTGGTGCAAATTGGTGCTTTCTGCGAAATTCCTGTATAGATATGGAAGGTCAATATTAAGGTTTTGTTACCCTCAGTATGCAAGAGTGAATCCGTATCACTATTTTTATTGTATGATCAGCTACAACCCTAAAGACTGGATGCGATTTCTGTTTAGTATTCATAAAACAGAAACCATCCGGCAACTATTTCCTTTACTCATCTTCATTGGTTTTTATTCATGGGGCATTGTTTACCTCGAAGCCAATTATCTCAAACTTTCAGAAAGCAGCCATGCCAAGAATATCACGATCATGCACAGCCTGCTGGGTTTTGCTATTTCCATGCTGCTGGTATTCAGAACCAATACTGCATACGACCGCTGGTGGGAAGGAAGAAAACTCTGGGGTGCCCTTGTTAACAACAGTCGTAACCTGGCAGTAAAACTCAACAGCATCTTACCAAATGATGATGACAGGAATCGTATTTTTTTTAAAAAAATCATCCCTCTTTTTGCCAATGAACTGCGAGCTCATTTACAGAATGAAAAAACAAGACTGGCATTGGACTCGAGTCCACATCCCGAAATCATCGGGTTCGACAGCAGTAAACATATCCCTAACCAGGTAGTGATGATTATGATGAATAAAATCAACCTACTTCATCGCGATAAACAAATTAATGACTACCAGTTATTGTTTTTGAATAATGAACTACAATCATTTCTCGATATCTGTGGAGCCTGTGAACGTATTAAAAACACACCCATCCCCTATTCATATAGTGCTTTTATCAAAAAATTCATTTTCATTTATGTTATCACGCTGCCGCTTGGTTTTGCGCTGTCGCTTGGCATGCTTACCATTCCGGTGGTGGTTTTCATTTTTTATGTGCTGGCCAGTCTGGAAGTAATTGCGGAAGAAATTGAGGACCCATTTGGTAAAGATGACAATGACTTACCCATGCAAAAAATTGCCGAAAACATTGGCAAAAATGTAAATGACATCCTCAACTAAAACCTCATCTTCTCCCTTTCTCTTTATTAATCCTTCTCGCATGTTTGAGGGTTAACTCTACACGATTTTTTTTTAACAAAGAGAAAAGGAGAGCGGGAGATGACATGGGGCGTTCATGAATGATTATTCTGTAGTAAAGTCGAAGTTCTGCTTACTAAAACGTCCGTTTCTTTTTCCTTCAATACTGGCATACATGTTTTGTTTAATACGCCTGTAAGCAATTCTTTGCGGGAAATCATGTGCAGGATTTTCACTTACAAACTCGTTGGCCCGGAGAAAAATCACTTTGAAGGAAACGGGTTTCCCATCATTCTGATTACTTACAGTGGGTATATAATACCATTCGCCATTTCTGAAAGCCATTTCAATACGTTCCTGTGGGATGGTATCATTGTTTGATTTCACAAATACACTTCTTCCCTGTAAAGTGCTATCGTTTTTTGTTTCCCATATTTCAACTACAGTGCCCTGTGGTGTATTGATTTTCCATATACCCACCATCCACTGAACTGCTTTGGTTTGCTGGGCCGAAACCAGGTTTCCCGGGAGTAAGAACGCGATGATTACAATTGACTTATTCATATCATTAATTTTTATCAAAACTGAAGATATCCTGCTGATGAAAATTGTAAAATCGCGACAATTCTCAGGTGCCACTGAATAAGTGACTCATCTTTAACCGACCAGCATAAAATTCTCCGGGTGTTACACCCGTAAATTCTTTAAAGTCTTTGATAAAATGTGCCTGATCAAAATAACCATTTTCATATGCCAGTTCTGTAAGATGTTCAAACTTTCTTTCATTCATCATTTTCAAGGTTGCCTGCAAACGAATGATTTTTGCCAATTGTTTTGGACTTAATCCGATAATCGTTGCAAATTTTCTTTCCAGTTGTCTGCGATGCACCTGCACCTGATCAGCCAGTTCATCTACACTAAGCTGACCCTTTAGTTCCAGCAGGGTTTGTACACTTGATGCGGCTATCCGGTCGCTTATTTCAGGGTTTTTGATGTGTTGTAACAGAAAGTTTTCTACCAGGTTGATTTGTTCGGTAACATTTTTTGCGGCGCATACCCGTTCACCTAATGTCTTTCCCTGCTCTCTGAACAAATATTCCAATGCAACAGCTTTATTATCCATTTCCCGAATGGGTATATTGATAAATGGCAGGCAACCTTCCGGATGAAAACGCACCGCAAAAATGTTGGTTTCGCCTGTAGCAGCTATTTCCAGTGGTTGTGTAATTTGTCCGAAAACAAAATACTTCGGCTGTGTAATAACTGTTTGATCCGGTAAATACTGGCGATACAAATCGCCTGCATGAAAAATCATTTCCATACAGCCATCGGGCACAATACGCTGTCTCTCTTCTTTGGCCAATGCTGCTGCAGACAATGTCCAGTAACATTTGACAAATGCGGTCAGTTCATCCTGGGGTAAATAGGTTTGGTAATCCATACAATATCAGCTTGCTTCAAACCAGATGGGCTTGGTATCATCGGGATCAGCATTGTAATTAATAAATAATTCCTCTCCCGCTTTAATCAACTTTACAGTTCTGATCTGCATGAGTTCATGTTCAAAATCCATTTCATAAATACAGTTCGCGGTATAGGAATGATTGTACACCGATAAATAGCCCAATGCCACACAGGCGCCTTTCAGATCATCACCCCATTCAAAAATATAATCAAACAAAAGGGTTTGTTCTACTTTGGCCCGTTCTTCCGGATCAAGCACCAATACCGGTGATATTTCTACAATGGTTCCCGTTTCAATATCTGCTGTTGTAAAAACACCACGGCCACGTTCAGGAGAAGGGGCAATAGAAAGAATGGGAAGTATCATACTACAAATTTGATGTGTCATCTGCTCACTCTAAAATAGGTTATTTCCTGATCACAGGTTTGCCCATTGGTCTTTCCAACGTAAATTGCACCCATGTCACTCGAACTGGAACAGCCCGGCATCAATGAGCAATTTGAATTACTCATTGCCAAAGAAGATAAACTGGAGATCAGGGAATTTCTTGATCACCAGAATATCAGTGATGTGGCTGAACTCATCAATGATTTCCCTGAATATGAGGCACAGATCATTGCCAATATGGCCATACACAGGGCCGCCAGTGTTTTCAAGATCTTGGATATTGCCCAGCAGAAAGATATTGTAAAAGAATTGCCTTCGGCTAAAACAGCAGAGTTGCTCAACGAGTTACCTGCCGATGACCGTACAGACTTTCTGGAAGAACTTCCTAAAGCAGCCATTCGCGATCTGATTAAATTACTCGATCCGGAAGAACGCAAAATTACACTGGCCATGCTGGGTTACCCGGAAGACAGTGTAGGCAGACTGATGACTCCCGACTATGTCTACGTGTATGCTTACAATAAAGTATCGGAAGTATTTACTACCATCAGAAAATTTGGCAAGAACAGTGAAACCATTGATGTTATTTATGTAATAGATGAAAATGGTGCTTTGATTGATGATATCAGGATCAGGGATGTGATTCTTGCAGCACCTGATAAAAGACTTGATGAAGTGATTGATGGTCGTGTAGTGTCTCTGAATGTGAATGACGACCAGGAACATGCCAACCAGGTATTTAAAATGAATAACCGTGTGGCACTTCCCGTGGTAGATGACCACAATATTCTGCTCGGTATTGTTACCATCGACGATATGTTATGGGTGGCCAATGAAGAGTTCAGTGAAGACATGCAGAAAATTGGTGGTACTGAAGCACTGAATGAACCTTATCTGGATATCCCCTTATTCAAGTTGTTCAGAAAACGTGTGGGTTGGTTGATCGTACTCTTTCTTGGCGAAATGCTCACTGCCACAGCTATGGGATATTTTGAAGATGAGATTGCCAAAGCGGTGGTTCTTGCCTTATTTGTACCGTTGATTATTTCAAGTGGCGGTAACAGTGGTTCACAGGCTTCTACATTAATTATACAGGCCATGGCAGTTGGCGAAATTACCATTGGTGACTGGTGGCGGGTATTAAGGAGAGAAATATTAAGTGGATTATTATTAGGCACTGTTCTTGGCATCATTGGTTTTATACGCGTATCGGTATGGCATTCCTTCTTCCCCGAGATTTATGGTGAACACTGGATGATGATTGCCTTCACAGTGGGCTTCTCTTTAATAGGAGTGGTTTTATGGGGAACGCTATCCGGCTCCATGCTTCCCATCTTCCTGAAAAAACTCGGCGCCGATCCTGCCGTTTCTTCCGCACCCTTTGTGGCCACGCTTGTTGATGTAACCGGACTCATCATTTATTTCAGT
>DPWF01000179.1:5374-6403 GCA_003526435.1 Chitinophagaceae bacterium
TCCTGCAAGGCCTGTTGCTCTAACCATTCTCTGCGTGGGGTTCCTGACATCACCCTGACGAAAGAAGGACTGCAAAAGTGTATTCATAAAAAATTCCACCGGCTGAGGTGGAACTTTAATCAATCGAATGCTAAAAAATCGTTTATCCAAAAATAAAAGAAGGATCGCTTTCTAATTCCTGCTCCAGTTTAAGCAATGATCGTTTGGCGTATAAAGTGGCCGCTATTCTCAGGAGCAGCATTGCAGCCAGGGCAAAAGGAGCATACAGCAGAATGGTAGGCACTATGCCCAGTTCATGATAAGGTATAATGTTGGTAAACACCATCAGCAGGTATACAAGGATGGTATAAACAGGGAGTATGTTCCAGAATGAATGCTGTCCCAATGAATAAAACCTCACCAGTTTCTTCTCCACTGCAAAATTCTCCGCCTCACCAAGCTGGCTCAACTGAACTTTAAAAATTTGCTTTTTACAGGAAAAAATATTGATCTCTCCTGCAATGGCCCGGATATCTTCCGGACTGGTAATAAAGGTCCGCTGTTGCATACAATAAAATTTGAGTCAGCGGGGGGTTACTGTCTACGATGTAAAAATACGTACATAATCTGATTCTCCACCTGCGAAAAGACACAATACCGAATAATAAGTAGGGAAACAGAGGAACAGAGAAATAAGGAATAAGAAACAAGTAACAAGAAGCACAGAGGGGATGTTGATAAGGTATTAGATTTTCAATATCCGACATCAGAGATCAGCGATTTTTCTCCTGAGGTTTTCTTTTACATGACTGAACCATTCGTCTTTGAGAATACTCAGTACAATTGAGTCGCGGCGACCGCCGTCTGCTTTGATAGTATGACTTCTTAATATACCTTCCGGGGTACAGCCGATACTTTTCATGGCTGCAATACTTCTTGCATTGTTATTGTCGGCACGAAATTCTACTCTTTCCATACCTATTTCTTCAAAAGCAAATTGTAAAAGCAAAAACTTACAATGCTTGTTCAGACCCGTACCCTGAAAAGCTT
>DPWF01000061.1:0-2192 GCA_003526435.1 Chitinophagaceae bacterium
CAGAACCTTGCAGCAGGTAATTATCCTGTTGCAGTAAAAGATGCACAGGGTTGTGTTTTTACAGGAACAGCAACCATTCAACCCTATGTAGCCAAACCTGTAAATGTTCAATGGAACATGACTCCGGCAGATTGCTGGCAGGGAGGTGGTAAAGTGACCATTACCGTAGCAGGCACCGAAGCACCATATTTTTACCGCATTAACCAACAGTCGTACCAGGCTGGTCAACAGGCTTCAGGATTGCCTCCGGGCAATTATATGGCCCTGATCAGCAATGGGAACAACTGTTTGATCGATTCCATCCCGGTAACAATCACCGAACAGAATACACCTGGTGGGGTTTGTGATACTGTATATGTTCCAACCGGATTTACACCAAACGCAGATGGGAAAAATGATATATTAAAACCTACTACCAGTACAGCCATTAACAACTTCATTTTCAGAGTGTATAACAGGGTTGGACAGATAGTTTTTGAAACCCGTCATGGTCAGGCAGGCTGGAACGGCCGCTACAAAGGGGTAGACCAGCCGCAAGGTACTTATGTGTGGGTCTTTACATATACAGGCCCGGGCGGACGTACGAAAGTATTCAGAGGTACGGCCGTATTAATACGGTAACACTATCTTAACTTTTCTGTTTAATATGGCTTTGGAATTGTACGTTTAAACACTTATTTTTGCCGCCTGATTCACCCTATTTATTAACGCCTATAAATTTCTATTTAACATGGCAGTAAAAATGAGATTACAGAGACACGGCAGCAAAAAACGTCCGTTCTACTTTATCGTAGTGGCCGATGGCCGTGCTCCAAGGGATGGTAAGTTCATCCAGAAGATCGGAACTTACAATCCGCTGACTGTTCCAGCAACTATCCAGTTAGACCGTCAAAAGGCCCTGGAGTGGTTGAATAAAGGTGCTCAACCCACCGATACAGTCCGCCGAATCCTCTCTTTCAAGGGAGTGTTGTACCTGAAACACCTGTTAAGAGGTGTGAAACTGGGTCTGTTTGATGATGCAACAGCTATGACCAAATTCCAGGCATGGCACAATGAGCATGAAGCAAATATTACCCGTCGTAATGAAGAGCACAGAAAAAATCAGCGTGCAAGAAGAGCTTATACACCTGTTGTAAAAAAGGTGGAAGCTAAAGCTGAAGAATCTGCTCCCGCTGAAGGAACTACCGAAGCTTAATTCACGATGAGTTCAACATACTCCTGAAAGCCCCGACAGCAATGTCGGGGCTTTCTTTTATCGCCAATGTGTGATGTCGGATGTCTTATTTATTTTTCTTGTTGTATAAAATAAGACATCCGGCATCACACATCAGCAATTCTCCACCTATTTTTGCAGCATGGAATCATACATTCACATAGGTCGTATAGTAGCAAGTTTTGGATTGAAAGGTGAAGTGATTATACAACACGCACTCGGAAAAAAAACGGCATTGAAAGATGTGAAAGTGTTATTTGTAGAAGAACAGAAAGGATCATACCTGCCTTATTTTGTTGAAAATTCGAAAGCGAAAGACAATGATGAAATGTATGTGAAGCTCGAAGGGGTGAATACCAAAGAGTCGGCCGCAAGAATAAGTACACGCAATGTGTGGCTAAAAGATGAAGATTTTCGAAAACTCGCCGGTAAATCATCACCCATTTCATTATTGGGGTATACAGTTATTACAGATGAAGATGAAAATCTGGGCCCTGTAGAAGAAGTGATTGAACAACCACACCAGGTTTTATTAAAGCTTACCCTCGATGGTAATGAAGCATTGATACCATTACATGAAGAAACCCTCGATGGTATTGATCATGAAAAAAAAGAAATTCATGTAGTACTACCCGACGGCCTGCTGGATATTTACAGAGGAAGTTGATAGTCCATAGACAATGGTCCATGGACTATGGACGATCAACTATACCGCCAGCTTGGTCAGATTAAATTCAATCATACTTGTTCCGGTTGCTACATCGGCTGCTTTTAACGCTTTTTCTGCCTGGAGAATATGTCTGTACTGGTGCGCTATAAAGAACAGAAACGTATCTCCCAGTTTCAGTTTCACCAGTTTTGAAATGGAAATAGAGCAGGTGGCTTTATTAAGATCAATGCTTTGTGCTTCATCAAGCAACTGTAATAATTTTTCCTGCTGCTCTATAAATTCGGCAATTACTTTATAGCTGTCTGCATT
>DPWF01000061.1:2223-2616 GCA_003526435.1 Chitinophagaceae bacterium
CATTTTCTTCCCCACTGCACCATCCGCGCCGGGCATCATCAGTTTGGTAAAATAATTGCCCAGCCAACCCGATTTGAAATGTGTTGTAGCAGCCCATCCCTTTTCTTTTGCCTTATGGATGGCTTTTTCCATTTCAGGTAAGTAGAAATGGCCATAGCTATTGAGGTGTTCAAGACACTGTGTGGCGCTCCATTTTTCAGGAGCCACTTTGTATCCAAACTGGCTATGTCTGATCATCTGCCATTCACTGATGGCTTTGTTTAAAAAAGATTCTGTTTGCTCCTGTAATTCAACCAGGAGTTTGTTTGATACGTAGGTAGGCATCTTGCTTTGTTTTTGTTACTGCAAAGCTGCGGCAGCACGGCGACCAAAATCTTGGTACAGGCCAAGCTG
>DPWF01000061.1:2711-2929 GCA_003526435.1 Chitinophagaceae bacterium
ACCATTGACCATTCACCTTTCACGCCCCTATCCTCACTTTCCCCAACAACTTACTAAAAGTTGTTGCATCAATACCAAGATAAGAAGCAAGGTATTTATGTGGGATGAGCCTGAGCACATGCGGACTTCTGCCGAGAAGTACTTTGAATTTTTCTTCGGCAGAAAAACATTGCAGTTCAATCTGTCTCTCCAGAACCCCTGCCAGTGAAAAACTGGTA
>DPWF01000102.1:0-2976 GCA_003526435.1 Chitinophagaceae bacterium
GCCAATGCAATGGTAACAGCCGAATTTAAATGCGCCCCGCTTACAGAAGCTGTTGCATAAACAGCAACAAACACTGCGAGTCCCCAGCCAAAACAAATGGCCAGCAATCCACCGCCATGTCCTTTTGTTTTGGGTAAAACCACATTGGCTACCACGCCATTACCAATCACGATCATGATAGCAGTACCGAGGAATTCAGAAACAAATGTTGTCATATGGTAAGATTCAATCGATTTAGTATTTACTTAGCAAAACAGGGGCGCTTCAAACCTCAAGCTACAAGTTTAAAAAAAATCAGACATCCGACATTAGCCATTCCTAAAGATAGCCTTCTGCAAGGTCAAGAAATTTTGCTCGCTGATCACTAGCCCAGTCTTCCGATTCTCCTAAAGTTTCACGCATCAAGTTAATGACAATATCCATACAATCCATTGCAGCTTTTGCGTCAAGGAAAAGTATTCTTGTTCTTCTCGCAAGAACGTCTTCAACGGTAATTGCCATTTCATGTTGTACTGCATATACCACATCTACCCATTTATACTCAAAATCGGGATGGAGTAATTGATCAAATGCCGGCTGCTCCTTCACCATGTTTTCTTTTTTCTGTCTGGTTGCAATGGGATCACCTATCGGTAGGTTTTTAGTGATGCATAAACGTTTATCCTGCTTCGAAATAAAAACTGCATTATCAACTGCATCCTGGGCCATTTTCCGGTAAGTGGTCCACTTGCCTCCTGTAATGGTTACCAGTCCGCTTACAGATACCACGATGGTATGATCACGTGATAACAAAGCCGTACTGGTTCCTTCTTTGGAACGCACCAACGGACGAAGTCCTGCGAAAACAGATAAAATAGACGATCTATCAATTGATGGTTCAATGTATCGGTTGATGTGCTCAAGAATATAGTCCACTTCCTCTTCCAGCACCAATGGTTCTTCTGTAATCTCGTCAACAGGTGTATCGGTGGTACCTATGACCACTTTATTGTGCCAGGGCACTGCAAATAAAACCCGCTTATCATCTGTTTTCGGAATCATTAATGCATGTGTTCCGGGAAAATGAATTTTATTGACGACCAGATGAATACCCTGCGATGGGTCCACCATCTGCTCAGCAGCAGGATCATCCATCCGGAGAATATGATCGGTAAAAACTCCTGTTGCATTCAGTACCGATTTTGTTCTGATCTCCAGTTCTTCCTCACTGTTGTGCAGTTTCACTTTTACAGCTACAATTTTTTTCTTTTCTTTTACCAGACCGGTAACCTTACAATAATTGATGAGTGTGGCTCCATGTAACACAGCCGTTGAAGCAAGATCAATACATAATCTGCTATCATCAAACTGACCATCGTAATACAAAATACCACCCTTCACTTTTTTTGCATCAAGTGCCGGCAATAAAGCCATCGTCTCTTTTGCTGATAATAGTTTTGTCTGTCCGAGTGAAAGTTTTCCTGATAAAAGATCATATAACCGGAGTCCCAGACCGTAGTACCATTTCTGCCAGAACCTTTTAACAGGTATAACAAAAGGCTGAACAGAAGTAAGATGTGGTGCATTTTTCAATAACCATCCTCTTTCTCGCAATGCTTCTTTTACCAGTTTAATATTGCCATGTTCCAGGTAACGTACACCTCCATGCACCAGTTTAGTCGATCTGCTGGAAGTACCCTTACCAAAATCAAATTGTTCAACCAATAAAACCTTGTAGCCACGTGAAGCTGCATCCACAGCTATACCCAAACCCGTAGCGCCACCGCCAATCACTACCATATCCCAAAGGCTGTCTTCTCTTAGTTGTTGTAATTGTGTGGCTCGGTTCATAATAGGAGAATGTCTGATCGCAGATGTCGGATATCTGATTTTTAAAAACTTGCAGCTTGTGGCTTGTAATTTGTGGCTTACAGTTTACCCCCAGTCCCATATTCCGCTGCACCTACTGCTCTTTTCCAACCGGCTGCCAACTGCTCCCTTTCTTCTGCAGACATTGCCGGCGAAAATGCGCGGTCAACCTGCCATTGTTGTTGAATGTCTTCCACACTTGTCCAATAACCCACTGCCAATCCTGCGAGATAAGCAGCACCCAATGCAGTTGTTTCCACAATAGTAGGACGAACCACTTTTGTATTCAACAAATCGCTCTGAAACTGCATTAATAAATTGTTAGCAGTGGCACCCCCATCTACCCTTAGTTCTTTAATGGCTATACCTGCATCCGCTTCCATTGCTTTTAATACATCCATGGTCTGATAAGCAATGCTATCCAGTGAGGCCCTTGCTATGTGTGCGGCAGTTGTGCCACGTGTAATGCCGGTAATGGTTCCACGTGCATGCTGGTTCCAGTAAGGAGCACCTAATCCTGCAAATGCAGGAACTACATATACACCTTCACTGTCTTTTACTGATGCGGCCAATGTTTCAACCTCACCTGATTGTCTGATAATACCCAACCCGTCTCTCAGCCATTGCACAACGGCTCCTGCAATAAACACACTCCCTTCTAATGCATAATGTGTTACACCTTTTATTTTCCATGCAATGGTGGTGAGGAGGTGATTGGATGAAGGCACTGCTTTTTCACCTGTATTCATCAGCATAAAACAACCGGTACCATAGGTGTTTTTTACCATACCCGGCTGTGTGCATAGCTGACCAAATAAGGCAGCCTGCTGATCACCTGCAATACCAGCAATAGGAATATTATGCGCCGTAAGAATGTGCTGCGTGTAACCATATACTTCACTGCTGCTTTTTACTTCAGGAAGAATGGCCTTTGGAATATTAAAAAGCTCAAGCAGATCATTATCCCACGAAAGCGAATGAATATTGAATAACATGGTACGCGATGCATTTGAAACATCTGTTACATGCACTTTTCCATTTGTCAGTTTCCATACCAACCAGGTATCTATTGTACCAAAACAGAGTTCTCCCTTTTCCGCTTTTTCTCTTGCTGCGGGTACATGATCG
>DPWF01000102.1:3056-6003 GCA_003526435.1 Chitinophagaceae bacterium
CCTTCCCTGCCGCTTTGAGTTCATCGCAGAAAGCAGCCGTTCTCCTGTCCTGCCATACAATCGCATGATGAACAGGCTGTCCCGTAACCTTATCCCACACTACCGTTGTTTCACGCTGGTTGGTAATACCAATGGCTGCAATATGCTGCACGGTAAGTCCGGCTTTGGTGATGGCTTCTGCTGCAACTCCCAGTTGTGTACTCCAGATTTCATTGGCATCATGCTCAACCCAGCCTGGCTGCGGAAAAATTTGTCTGAACTCTTTCTGCGCCACTGCACAGATGGCACCCGCACGGTCGAATACAATAGCCCGGCTACTGGTGGTACCCTGATCGAAGGAGAGGATGTATTGTTGCATGCCCTAAGATAGGAAAACGGAGGAACAGAGAAACACTGAATATCCAATTTCGAAATTAGATATTCAATGTTTCTCTGTTCTTCTGTCTGTTATCTCCTCGGCTTTAACCAATGCTCTGGATTCATCAGTGTTCCTTTTTCATTGTTGATCATGAAGATGATGGCACCTTCTCCATCGATACTTTTACCGGAACGGCCAATAACAGAGCCAGCTTTTACCTGCTGACCAACAGATACGGAGATACCAGATAACTGGTTATAGGAAGTGAAGTATTTACCATGTCGAACAAACACCACCAGATCACCATTGATCTCACTCGCATATACTACTTCTCCATCTGCAACACTTTTAACGGGTGAACCTTCGGGTAAGGCAATCTGAATGCCATCACTTTTCTGAGTGATTTTCGTTCCCGGAACTGTAGAAATACCAAAAGGCACATACACATTTCCTTTATCAACAGGCCAGGGCAAACGGCCTTTGTTCTGCTCAAACTGGATAGAAGTTTCCCTTCCTTCCGGCGTAGATTCAAAGGGTGTATAAGGCCTGTCTGTAACAGGTTTTGCCGCGATGGGTTCGTTTACAACGGGGTTCTTTGCAGTATTGGTTGTTGTATTGTTTTTTGCAGGTGCATCAGCAGGTTTAGTGTTATTGGCCGCTGCTTTTTTAGCATCGTCGGCTGCTTTTTGTTTGGCCCTTTTGGCAGCTTCATCGGCTTCCCTTCTGATGATCGCCATCACCGCCTGCTGCATTTTCTGACGCTGCTTTTCCTTGTTTTGTATCTGAGTAGACAATTCTTTTTCTTTCCCCTTTAGCTGTGCCACAACCTGGTCCTGCGCTTTTTTATCGTCCTGCAACACTTTCAGTTGTTCGCTCTGCTTTTCGAGGGTGGTAATGCGTTCTTTTTTATTGCTGCTCAACACTTCAATTTTTGTTTTCAGCAATTGCTCTGACTGAATGATCGCTTCCGCCTGTGTTTCCCTGTTCTGACGATAGCTTTTCAGATAAGTAATTCTCTTGATCGCATCATTAAAGCTCTTCGAAGAAAATATAAAGTTGAGGTATTCGTANNGCTTCGGTTTTTATAAGCAAACACAATGCTTTTCGCATATTTTACCCGAAGCGTATCTAGCTCTCTTCTTAGTCGGTAGATATCTCTTTCATTTAGAAAAATGGTGTTATCGAGATCCCTGATCTGTCTGTTGATAGAGTTTACCAGTTGTTCACGCATGGCCACTTTGCGTTTGATCAGTGCAAGCTGACTCAAAGAAAGTTTTTTGTTTTTCTGGGTTTGGGAAAGCAACTGGTTCAGTTCGGCCAGTTCCTTTTTGAGCTCCTGTTCCTGCTTCTGTAACTCTTCACGGGTTTGCTGGGCATGGCTACCGATTACCAGGATACAGGAAACAAGAAAACAAAAAAGAGATTTAAACATGATGACAATTTTGGACCAGAGTCAGATGAACAAGCTTTATAACGAATAAATTAGTGGTAAATTACTTACGCTTGTAGTTTTTCGGTGGATCGAAATTGTATTTTAACGGATCATTTAACGTAAATTCTTTAAAATCAAGGGAAATATCAAGTTTTGACTTCTCGGCCATCGAAATTTTCCGGTTGGCGGCAAAGAGGTAATTACCCAGAGGCTGGTAATTACTGAACGTAATATCGCAGGTTCTGTTACGCTGAACATCTACATCATACAGTTTACTGTACAATACCCTGTTATCTGTTTTATCGAGGTTAATCAGGTGTTTAAACAATTCTCCTACCATTACTACCAATAACTGGGTATTGCTGTTTTTGTAGGAGATTAGATTATTACTCATGAAAACCGGGTTGCCGATCAGCATATCCTGGAGCGTGGCAAAATCGAAAGGTATTTCCGTTACTTCCTGTAAATAACTGATGGAACGGTTCATCACATATTTTTCTCCCACTTTCCTCACCAGTATCAAGCTATCCTTATTAATTTTCAGTTGAAGTCCTTCAGCAGAAATCCCTAAGAAAGACCCTTTCACCCTGATAATAATTACACTGTCTTTTTTCATACTGAGATAAACGGTGTAATTATCGTTTTTCTCCGCTCCTTCATAATCCACTTTTATTTTAGCATTGAAAGTGGTAAAGTCAATTTTATTCTTGGCCACTTTGCTCATGATATCAGCAACAATAGCAGCAGAGTCTACCACAGGTGTTTCTTTGATCACCACCACCTGGGCTGTATCTTTTTTGGTGATGGCTTCCTGAATTTGTTCTACTTTCTTCACTGTTTTGCAAGCAAAGAAAAAACTGCAAGCTACCAACAACAAGCTGCAGATTCTAAGCTGTGAGTTGATGCCTTTGAATATATTTATTACCACTAATGCCATTTTTGATCTTTGATTTTTTGATCCTTGATTCTTGATCTTTGATTCCACTATCACTCATTTCCTACTCACATTTATCAGTCACTTTTCTCCTCTCCCAATACATTCCCTGTTCCTTGTTCCTTGTTTGTTATTTCTTATTCCTTATTTCCTATTCCTTCCCCGTACTGCCAAACCCACCTGCTCCTCTTACCGTATCTTCCAATGTTTCTGTTTCCTGCCA
>DPWF01000043.1:0-14529 GCA_003526435.1 Chitinophagaceae bacterium
AAAAGATGCTTTCAACGCCTCTGTTACCAGCTCTGTTTGAAATAATGTATTTGAATGATTTCTTTTCATCTTGCTTGTTTTAATTCATGGTAAAGAATTCGGCAATCGGGCCGAGTGCCAGTGATGGGAAGAAGGATAAAGCTGTTACAATCAGTATCACGGCAAAAATCATGATACCAAAAGTGAGTGTGTCTGTTTTCAGCGTTCCTGCTCCTTCGGGAATATGTTTTTTGGATGCCAGCAGGCCTGCAATGGCAACAGGACCAATGATGGGTAAGAAGCGGCTAATTATCAGTACAAAACCAGTGCTGATGTTCCACCATAAATTATTATCACCCAGTCCTTCAAAACCACTTCCATTGTTGGCTGCCGATGAAGTGTACTCATAGAGTATTTCACTGAAACCATGATAGCCCGGATTATTCAGCCAGCCCCCATAGGCTTCAGGATTGTTGACCAGCATATAACTTGATAGTGCAGTACCTGCAAGTATCAGTAAAGGATGAAGCAGGGCAATGATCATGGCAATTTTTATTTCTCTTGCCTCAATTTTCTTACCCATGAATTCCGGCGTGCGACCCACCATTAAACCACTGATGAATACAGCGAGGATAATAAAAATGAAAAAATTAAGCAGTCCCACACCACAACCGCCATAAAAACTGTTCACCATCATGGCCAGCATTTCATTCATACCACTGAGTGGCATGGTGCTGTCGTGCATAGCATTTACAGATCCTGTAGATATAACGGTGGTTACAATACTCCAGAATCCTGAAGCCGCTGCACCAAAACGAACTTCTTTTCCTTCCATGGCACCCAGACTATTATTGATGCCCATTTTAGTGATGGCTGGATTACCGTTTATTTCCTGGATAATATTGGGAATGGCCAACAAGAGGAAACCAACTGTCATCACACCAAAAATCATCCAGGCCAGTTTTTTTCTTTTGATGAAATAACCAAAGGCAAAAATCATAGAAAAGGGAATGATCAGTTGTGCGATCATTTGAATGATATTGGTGAAATAGGATGGATTTTCTAATGGATGTGCGCTGTTGGCGCCAAAAAAGCCACCCCCATTGGTACCCAAATGTTTTATGGGTATAAATGCAGCTACCGGGCCCCTTGATACCTGTACCGTATCGCCCTGTAAACTTGTATAACTGTCTTTTCCTTCAAAACCCATGGGCATACCATTCAATAAAAACAAAATGGCCACTATGATGGAGAGGGGTAATAAAATACGTGTGATTGATTTTACAAAATACACATAGAAATTGCCCAACTCATGTGTTGCTTTTTCTTTTAAGGCCCTGAACAATACCACGGCAGCAGCAATACCTGTAGCTGCACTTACAAACTGCAGGAACATCAGGTATAACTGACCAAAATAACTTAATCCGGTTTCTCCGGAATAGTGTTGCAGGTTACAGTTCACCACAAATGAAATAGTGGTATTGAAGGCCAGATCGGCACTCATATCGGGGTTTGCATCCGGATTGAGTGGCAGCCAGCGCTGGTTCATCAATACAAACATGCCCAGTAAAAACCAGAGCAGATTGATACACAACATAGCCACCATATGTTGTTTCCAGTTCATCTCCCGTGTTGCATTAATACCGCTGACACGAAACAATAATTTTTCAAAAGGACCCATTACCCGGTCGAGCATGGTGGAATGACCCGCAAACACATTGGCTATATATTTACCCAACGGTATGGCGAGTAATAAACTGGCGCCAAACATGAGGACGATACCTGTAATTTCAGAATACATATAGGAGAATTAAAATTTTAAAAATGAATCACCGGTTGTTATGCAGGAGCCAATCAAAACTTTTCAGGCTTTACCAGTACATAACACATGTAACAGAATACCGCAATGGCAATGATGAATAAGTACAGCATGGTTTAAAATTTTTCGAAATAGTTAATAGATCTGAGAAAGAACAGAAAACTGGCAATACCTGCCAGGATAAGCATGACCGTAAGCATGGTTTAATTTTTTAAGGTTCTGTAAATGATTCCGGCAATAACAATGATGGAATAAAAGCCTGCTACCAAATGCCAGGACTGTAATCTGTTTTTTAGTTTCATATCAGCATCTGTTGTTGATGCCAGAAAAAGGCAATTCAAATGCCTGAATCAATAAGGGTGGTTAAAACCTAATAGCAGCAAGGATTACAGGTTTTATGTAGAAAACCGGACAATAAAAAACCCTTTCATTTTGAAAGGGTGAGGACTATCGTTTTGAAAGGATCAGTTAAGATTCAGACCTATAAAAATACCGACCCATGGCTTATGCTGGTACACCCATTGTTTCCTGTTTCTGTCTGTCAGAAAATCAAAACCCACAGAAATACCAGTACTGAAATTTTTGAGACCAAGTAAAACTGCTATACCATAATCAATGGCTACAGCATCGTATTCGTAATCGATATTATTACGCATTGAGATCGGGTTAACAAAAGCAGTACCCACTCCTACAAAGGCCCCTATACCGATCCCGGCTTTTGTAAAATAATCTCTTGTTATATTATCAGACAATGATGTTCTTTTAATACTGAACCGATCGCTGCGGTAACCAAAATAAAATGAACCATTAAAATTGGTATTGAGCTGTTGGGGAAGCGAGCTGGTTACTGGTCTGAATTTGAATGGCGTTGTAAAAACATCAAAATCAAAACCCGATTTACACAGCACCACAGCCCGGCTCTTTCCGGGTAACAAATGAACCGTTCCTTTTACGGGTGAACCCGGAACCAGAAAATACAATGAATCTTCCTGATAGAGCTGTATTTTTTTTACCGCCTCTTTTTGAAAAGAATCAGGAGAAGCCAAAAAAGAGCGATCTGATTTTCCGGATATGGTATACATTCCTTCTGGTAAATCTTGCAATGCATTCTTTTTTACGATTGTACAGCTTGTTTGCATAACAATCCATACTACACAACAGGTCGCTATAAAACAGTATGTTGTTTTAAGATATCTGGTACTCATCGATCTTACGGTATAAAGTAGTAAGTGCAATATTGAGCAATTTAGCTGCTTCTGTTTTATTCCCCTTTGTATAGTTCAATACTTTCTGAATGTGAATTTTTTCGGCACTTGCCAGATCAAAGGCCGGGAACTGGTTACGATCTGCAGTTCCCTGCTGAAAATCGGAGGGAAGTGAATCAGGTGTTAATTGATGATTATTGGTTAAAATCATACTTCTTTCAATTACATTTTTCAGCTCCCTGATATTGCCTTTCCAGGAATGCGTTTCTAATGCCAGCAGGTATTCTTTTGATAGCTGTAGTTTTTTCTTATTTAGTTTATCAGCAAAGCGCATTACAAAATGTAGCGCCAGTTCTTCGATATCTGAAATCCTTTCTCGTAATGGTGGCAAATAAATCTGGAACACCGATATTCTATAAAAAAGATCTTCCCGAAAATGACCCTGTTTAATTTCATCCTGCAGGTTGCGGTTGGTAGCAGCAATAATGCGAAGGTTTACATTAGTGGGTTTACTATCGCCCACTTTTAAAAACTGGCCCGTCTCCAATACACGTAATAATTTAGCCTGCAGGTCAATGGGCATTTCACCAATCTCATCGAGAAATACCGTTCCTCCGTTGGCTTCTTCCAGAATACCTTTGGTATCTTTTATGGCACCGGTAAAAGCGCCTGCTTTATGTCCGAACAATTCATTTTCCAGTAATTCTTTACTGAATGCAGCACAGTTTACAGCTATAAATGGTTGTTTGTTTCTGCCACTGTTGTTATGAATGGCCTGGGCAAATACTTCTTTACCTGTTCCTGTTTCTCCGTTCAGCAATACAGTGGCATCTGTTACAGATACCCGTTCTGCTGCATCAATAGCCAGCTTTATTGCTTTTGATTTACCCAGTATACTGTTAAATGAATATTTATTGCCCAACCTTTTTTCCAGTTGCGCCAGGCGTTTTGATAGTGCCACTTTTTCCATGGCCTTATACAGTAAGGGGATGATGCGGTTATTATCGTCGCCCTTGGTGATATAATCGAAAGCTCCATTTTTAATAGCCTGAACACTGTCGGGAATATTACCAAATGCTGTAAGCAGAATAACTTCTGTTAACGGGTATTTTTCTTTTATCTGTACAGACAATTCTACACCATGGGCATCGGGTAGTTTAACATCACAAAGTACCACATCAACTTCCTGTTGTTCCAGTTTTTTGAGTGCGAGTTTTGCATTGCCTGCCTGTACTACTTCAAAACCTTCCAGTGAAATGATCCTGGAGAGCAGGGTGCGTAGTTTTTCTTCGTCGTCAATAATAAGAATAGTGTTCAACCGCGGGAATTTGTGAGTACAAAGATAGTAGGAAGAGAAACAGAAGAACAGTGGAACAGAGAAATATCCAATTTCGAAGTTGGGAGTTGCTCTGTTCTTCTGTTTCCCTATTCCTTATTCCTCTGTTTTCCCCGCCTGAACGGCATCTATTTTTACAATGGCTTCTACTTTTTTTCTTTGTTTGCCTTCTATATAAGAAAATGAAAGTTTAATGGTTTGATCCGGTTGTTTTGTGAGTACGAAACCACCAGGTGCATACAGATTTTTAATAACAAACAGTGACTGTTTTGGCTGCTCATCAAATTCCGAAACGGCGATATAAATATTATCTGTTACCTCATGTGTTTCCGGCTGTTTTGCACTGCCGCTTTTATTAGACACCGAATACACAGTTACAAAAATATCCGCTGTTTCTGTCTTATGCGTTGATCTGATATTGTTCAACACATAAGAGAGACTTGCATTATTTACTTTTTGTACTGGCAGTTGCTGAGCAAACATGGTTTGGGAAAACAGAAGAACAGAGCAACAGAGAAATATCCAATTTCGAAGTTGGACATTTCTCTGTTGCTCTGTTCTTCTGTTTATACAATCCGCAGTTTCGCATAATTGAGCATGATCTTTTTCTCACCATTTTTCTCAAACTGAATAGTGGCCACCGGGTTGTGTGCAGAGCCTTCTATACTTGATACAGTGCCAAAACCAAATTTCTGGTGCTCTACTTTTTGTCCGGCCTGTAACTGTGAAGTATCGCTGGCCACAAAATCGGCTGACGGAACATGTGCTACTACTTTAGGCGCCACGGGTTGTACCGGCAGGTATTCAGGTTTGGCTGATGGCTTTCGGCTGGGTGGCGGACCATATTTTCTTTCGGCTGCTGCGGCATTGCTGCTTCCACCAAAACCAAATCCACGCTGCATGCGTTCAAAGGCGCTGCCCATATCGCTCCCGGCATTGTTGCGTGCACCGCCACCAGCATAGGTTTTATCGATATATTGCTCGGGCATTTCTTCTATAAAACGACTGGGATCATTCTGTACCAATTGTCCAAACCTGTAACGTGCATTGGCATACGTGAGCCATAGTTTCTGCTTGGCCCTGGTTACTGCCACATAAAACAAACGACGTTCCTCTTCCAGTTCTTCGCGGGTATTGATCGACATACCGCTTGGGAACAAAGTTTCTTCTACTCCTCCTACAAACACACATTCAAATTCTAGTCCTTTGGCCGCATGTATGGTCATCATTTTAACTGCATCCTGTTCACCTTTATCGTCATCGGCATCGGTAAGCAGCGTGATCTGTTGCAGGTATGAACCCAGCGATTTATCGCCCAGTTCACCGTCTTCATTGCTGGGGCTTTCTGTCCACTCCTTGATGGAGTTCAACAATTCCTGTATGTTTTCGTAACGGGCAAGCCCTTCTGTTGTTTTATCGTTGAAGAGTTCTTTTACCAGGTTGGTATGTTTACCTACCTGTACCGCCACATCGTATGCATTGGTACCTGTGAGCATACTCTGGAAATAGCGGATCATGGTATGAAAGTTCTGCAGGGCTTCCAGTGTGCCCGCTTTAAAACCAAATTCTGCGGCACGTGACACTACTTCATACATCGAAATATTCTGTTCATTGGCGGCGATCACACATTTTTCGATGGTGGTTTTACCAATACCCCGAACAGGATAATTGATAATGCGCTTCAATGCCTCTTCATCTCTTGTATTGGCAATTACACGCAGGTAGGCCAGAAAATCTTTCACTTCTTTTCGCTGGTAGAAACTTACACCACCATATATGCGGTAAGCAATACCCATTCTGCGCAGGCTTTCTTCAAATGAACGGCTCTGTGCATTGGTGCGATAAAGAATGGCAAAATTTTTATTGTAAAAATGATAACGCAGTTTCTGTTCCTGTATACAATCGGCCACAAAACGTCCTTCATCATTATCGGTCATTGTACGAACCAGTACAATCTTATCGCCTTCCTTGTTTTCGGTCCAGAGGTTTTTGGGGATCTGTCCCTTGTTATTTTTAATGACTTCATTGGCCACATGAATGATGTTCTGGCTGCTGCGGTAGTTCTGTTCGAGTTTTACCACTTTTACATCATCATAATCTTTCTGGAACTGTAAAATATTTTCAATGGTGGCACCACGGAAGCTGTAAATACTTTGTGCATCATCGCCCACTACACAAATATTTTCATGCACTGCTGCCAGCAGTTTGGTAATCTGGTACTGAACGGGGTTGGTATCCTGGTACTCGTCTATCAGAATGTATTTAAACTTATGCTGGTACTTATGCAATACTTCAGGAAAGTTTTTGAGGAGTTCATACATTTTGAGGAGCAGGTCATCAAAATCCATGGCACCGTTTTTAAAACAGCGGTTGGCATAAGCAGCATAAATCTGTGCAATGGCCGGGCGGTTGGCGCGCATATCTTCCTGCTGAATATAATAATCGGTGGCATATTCTGCCGGACCCACCAATGCGTTTTTGGCCGATGAAATACGATTGCCAACTACATTGGGTTTATAGTGTTTATCGTCCAGGTTCAGTTCGTTCACCACGGTTTTAATAACCGAGCGGCTGTCGTCGGTATCATAAATGGTATTGCTGTTGGGGTAACCAATGCGGTGCGCCTCGGCCCTGAGTATGCGGGCAAATACACTATGGAATGTGCCAATGTATAAATTACGCGCTTCTGCATTACCCAGTATCCGCTCAATACGTTCTTTCATTTCGGCGGCGGCCTTATTGGTAAACGTGAGTGCGAGTATATTAAAAGCATCCACACCATTGTTCATGAGGTGGGCAATGCGGGTGGTTAATACTTTTGTTTTGCCACTGCCGGCGCCGGCCACAATCATCAATGGTCCCTTGATATGCGTTACTGCTTCGCGCTGGGGTTCATTCAATCCATTCAGGTACTCTTGCATGGGCGCAAGTTAATCAGTTGAGCGTGTATGAGATGCGGTCGTGAATAAGTTGACGCCGTTTATAAGCCTTTACCGGTCTTTTTTCCGTTTTTCTTTTTTTGCGTGGGCCCGGTTCCGCTTTTTTGTCTGGCCAGTTGTTCCACTGCAACAGTTCGCCCAATTGCATACAGGATTTTATGCCATACTTTTTGTGAGATGCCAATCAGTTTAAGATTGGATGATGTGGAATGAAGCATATAAAATATTCTATCCTTAAAATTAAGAAGAAAACCGGATGGCATATGATCATACGCCAAAATTATTGCCATTTCAGGTGACCTTGTCGCGGAATGGACAGGGACTCCATATTAGAAGCGTTTGGCAAACATCTGGCACAGATCAGAAAAGAACGCAGGCTGAGCATTCACCAGCTTGCGATTGCCTGCGATATGGAATACAGTCATTTACAACGCATTGAGAAAGGAAAAGTAAATATTGCGCTGACTACTTTACTCAATATTGCACGTGGACTTGATCTCTCTCCAGAGGAGTTGATGCACAAATTCAAGACACCAAAGTAGGCCGAAAAGCACGCTCTAGCTTTCAAAAAAGAGTATTTTCCACCATAAATAGAGTATTTCCCACATTAGCGGAGACGATGCGCTTTACTTATTTCACACAGGTATAGAAAAAGCCTGTATGGAATACAAAAAAATTAAACTCATGATCGCCGATGATCATGTGATTTTCCGGAAGGGTTTAAAAAAAATCCTGGAAGATGTACGTTCCCTCCACATTATCGGCGAAGCCTCAAATGGGGTTGAGCTGCTTACGCTGGCCCACCAGTTAAGACCTGATGTAATACTTGTAGATGTATCCATGCCCGTTATGGATGGGGTGATGGCCGTTAAGGAACTTTGCAAGCGCCAGTTAACACGGCGCATCATTGCTCTTTCGGTTTTCAGCCACGAAACCCATATCATGGAGATGCTCGAGGCCGGGGCCATCGGCTACCTCACCAAGGGTGTTGGAAAAAAGGAAATCCTGGAAGCCATTGAAGCGGTTTATGAAAACCGGCCCTATTTCTGTCCGGAAAGCAGCAGACAGGTTACCGATCTTATTGAAAAGTACCATACCGGTTACCGTAACCATCTCGTGGTATTTACAGAAAGAGAAAAAGACATCATACAACTCATCTGTGAAGGCGGCACCAGTAAAGATGTGGCCCGTAGTTTATACATCAGTCAGCGCACCGTTGAAGGTCACCGTACCCGCATCATGCAAAAAATGCGTGTAAAAAGTATCGCAGGTCTGGTGGCGTATGCCTGTGAGAAGGGGTTGTATAAGGGGGAATAAGAGGAGGCTGCGAGCTACGAGCCGCTAGCTGCCAGCTAATACTCGTTATTTTAGCATTTCACCTTAGAATGTTGAATTTTCCTCCCCTGGAGAATTAGCTATTAGCTAGTAGCTAAAGGCTCGCAGCTTTTTTCTCTCCTTTCCGTAATTTCCCTCTTTCTATTGCAACTAATCTTCCGGAAACCATCATCATTTGAGCGAAGCAGCATTTTTGGAAGCGGTTAAAAACAGCCAGGGCATTATTTATAAGCTCGTTGGACTCTATGCCAATGATGCAGAAGAGCGTAAGGATCTGTACCAGGAAGTATTGTTACAGTCGTGGAAAGCCTGGCCCACTTTCAGAGGTGAGGCCAAGTTCAGCACCTGGTTATACCGCATATGTTTAAATACCATTCTTACCCAGAAAAGAAAAGTAAACCGCATTGATTATCTCGATTCACTCGAACCCGTAGAGCACCTGGTTACTGATGCTACCGGTCATAAAAAAGAAGAGATAGAAAGGTTGAGAAGAGCCATCCGCTCTCTTTCCGAAACAGATCGTGCCATTGTTTCGATGCACCTCGACGGGTATGAAAATGCTGAGATTGCAGAAGTATTGGGTATTACCGTTAATCATGTGGCGGTAAAACTGCATCGCTGTAAACAACAATTGGCTAATCTTTTAAAGCAATAACAGATGAGCATAGAAAAAACCTGGAAAGATATTGATGAGCAGTCTGACGAAGCACTGGCGGCACTGCTCAGGCCCCAGGTACTGGAGCGCCTGCAAACGAAAAATCCACTGGCCACCATCAAAAAAAATATGCTGATGAACAGCATATGGGCCATACTGATTGCAGTCGGTTACCTCCTGATTATTTTTTATTTTCCTTTCTGGCAAACAAGACTTTGTATTGGTTTTCTCTTTCTGTTCACCAGTTGGGCCGCTTTTTCAACTTTAAAGGAGTACAGAAATATTGAACCAGGTTCTTCCGGTAACTCGGTACTGGAAGAACTGGAAAGACATTATACCAATATCAACAAATGGATGCAACAGCAAAAAAGGGCCGGTATCTATATTTATCCGGTGAGCGCTGTTGGCGGTTTTATGTTAGGAGGAACCATGGGATCAGGAAAAACCGTGGATGAAATAATGATGAAACCTGTTATGTGGATTGCATTACTCATTGTTACAGCCATCCTGGTACCCTGTGGATTTTATCTCGCCAAAATACTGAGTTACAGGGCATTCGGCAGACACCTCGAAGCATTGAAAAGAAATATTGATGACCTGAGGGGACAGGGGAGTGAGCTGTAAGCGGAAGGCTTCAAAGCAAATGATTCGAGGTTCAAGACTCAGGCTTCAAGTTTCAAGGTACGTGCAGTGGGGTGCGGGGCTACTGATCTGTCATGATAATCGGGCGTGGAGCTGACAAAAAAGATTTTACGCTGTTGTAATTTTTTCATCCTTCATACAACCAATCAGCAAACAATGATTATGGAAGCATCGGCTAAACCTAAACAGGTTAACAGGAATTTCAATAAGGTTGCCTATACTGTTTTTGTATTGGCGGGTATTTATTTTCTGATACGGAAAGATTTCAGTTCATCATTTACTTTCTGGGCCATGGCTCCCATATTTGATCCGTTTGATACAAGCATCCCTTTCCAAAAAAGACCTACCTATCAAAAAGCCTGGCTGTTCATACACGTCATTATTTCATTACTTATTCTGGCTGCGGTTATATTCTGGTAACGTGGGCATGAAGAGCTGCATGCTTCAAGCTACAAGCTGCAAGCAGAGGGATGCCGCGCTGAATACATAACATTAAACAAAATTTTTCCTTATAAGGCAGCATCTGCCTGTAGCCAGCGGCTTGTAGCTTGACGCTTACAATCAACAGCTTGTTAATAACAAAACTTCATCTTTGGGTTACCATTGTCGGCTCTGGGTATTAAGGGCAAGCAAACAACCAACCATGATTCAGAAAACCATCTACAAAACAAAGGACTACTGTAAAGTAAAATTCAACCTGGATATACAGGATAAAGAAACCGCATCGATACTCGGGTTAAACGGCGACTGGAACAACCCCGTTCCCATGAAAAAGAAAAAAGACGGCAGTTTCACTGCTGAATTACAACTACCCAAATCATCACAACACGAATTCCGTTATCTACTCAACGAGTCTGAATGGATCAACGAACCAGAAGCAGACGGCGAGATAGAAAATAGTTTTGGAAGTAGTAACAGTGTGCTTAGTTTGTAAAAGTTGCGTTTTAAGCTGCAAGCCACAAGCTGCAAGCTATAATAAGGGGTGATTGGTTAACTGTTGGCAGGTATTTATACAGCTAAACAGAACTACCTGAAACTTGTGCCTTGTATCTTGAGCCTTAATAAAATTACTTGTAGCTTGCGGCTTGAAGCTTGTAGCTAACATGCCCTTCATCACACAAAATATCAACGCAGTAGCAGAAAGCCTCTCAAAAGAGGAGGTGGCTGCTATTCCTACCGAAACCGTGTATGGACTGGCGGGCAATATTTACAGTGAAAAAGCCATTCAGCGTATTTTTCGTATCAAGCAAAGACCCTTATTCAATCCACTGATAGTTCACCTGCCGAACGCAGAGGCTATGAATGATGTGGCAAAAGAAATACCGGCAATGGCAAAAGCACTGGCTAGCAAATTCTGGCCGGGACCACTTACTTTATTGTTACCAAAAAAAGATACGGTTCCCGATCTTATCACCGCAGGTAAAAGTACGGTTGCGGTTCGGGTACCCAACCATCCGCTTACTTTGTCATTGCTGCAACAACTCTCTTTCCCGCTGGCGGCACCAAGTGCCAATCCATTTGGCAGCATCAGTCCAACCATCGCTGAACATGTGGCCAATTATTTTAAAGACGATTTTCCCTTCATATTAGATGGCGGACCCTGCACCAGTGGTATTGAATCTACCATCATTGGTTTTAATGAGGAAGGTGCCATTGTATATCGTTATGGTTCATTGGCCATTGAAGAAATTGAAAAAATTACCGGGCCTGTTCAGGAATATATCCGCAACGAAGAAACACCCGATGCACCGGGTATGTTATTAAGACATTATGCGCCTTCCACCACTACCATATTGAGCAGTGATATTGAAAAAACCCTCAGAGAGCAAGCCGGTAAAAAAATCGGACTGATGGTTTTCAGTCATGCGAGTAAAGGGGAAGATATTGTTATCCAGGAAATCTTATCGCCATCCGGTTCACTTGAAGAAGCTGCATCCCACTTATATGCGGCCATGCACCGACTCGATCAGCATCAACTCGACATCATTATTGCCGAACGTTTTCCGGATAAGGGTTTGGGAAGATCCATCAACGATCGTTTACAGAGAGCCACACATGTTTGAAGAGACAAGAGGCAAGGAACAAGATACACGGAACAAGAGATATGATGCAGGGAAATATGAGTTAAGGGATTGCATCGCCAATTTTTATTTACTTTCACGCCGGTCATGGAGCAAGCGAGCATACATCAGCATACAGAACATTTATTGAGGGTTGAAGCGGTGAGTAAATCGCAAGCCGGCAATCTTATTGTACATCCCACCAGTTTTCAATTGTCGCCCCGTAAAAAGCTGGCGATAGTGGGTGAAACAGGATCGGGTAAGAGTACATTACTGCGCATGATTGCCGGGCATATTGCGCCCGATTCGGGCAGTATTTTCTTTAAAAACAAAAGGGTATGGAGTCCGCCTGTTACTTTGTTACCGGGTCATCCTGGAATTGCTTATCTCTCCCAGGATTTTGAACACCGTAATAATTACAAAGTTCATGAGCTGTTGAATTATAAAAACCTGCTCTCGCCTGAATCTGCTGCTCAGTTGTACCATGTTTGCAGGGTCGAGAACCTGATGAACAGAAAAAACGATGAACTCTCCGGAGGTGAGCGCCAAAGAATTGCATTGGCAAAACTATTGGTAAGTGTTCCCGAACTTTTATTGCTGGATGAACCATTCTCCAATCTTGATCTGCCCCAGAAAAAAAATATCAATGCCGTATTACATGCCATCAGCAGCCAGTTAAAGATTACCTGTATCATGGTATCGCACGACCCTGTTGATACATTGAGCTGGGCCGATGAAATCATGGTACTCAAAAATGGCCGGTTAATTCAACACGATAGTCCTCCACATATTTACCAGCAACCTGCCGATGAATATGTAGCGGGATTATTTGGCGCATATAGTTTTTTAAAAGGTGTTTATCATCCATTCAAAACAAAATGGGGTTTGAAAAGCCAGCAGGCATTTTTATTTGTCAGACCTGAACAGTTAATACTTACAACGTCGCACGAAAACGCAGTAGACTGTGTAGTAACGCAAGTACTGTTTTGTGGTGCCTACTGGTCTGTAACTGTAAGCAATGGAGAACAATCATTGATTGTTTATACTGATATTCCTGGTATACAGAAGGGCGACCTGGTTTGGGTGGCTTATAAAAATTAGAATACAGCGGCCGCTTTTAATTTACCCCACAACTCATTATCAAAACTCGATAATGCCAGTTGTGTCTGACCGGCGGATTCTCCCATTCTGATGATGACCAATTGTTGTGAAGGAACCACATAAATTTTCTGGTCGTCTTTGCCTAATGCTGCATAAGTATCTGGCGGCGCGTTGGGAAAGAGGTTACCTGTAAACAATAACTGTACGGTAGGCAGCATATAAAACCCTTTTCCATTGAGCCAGGTAAGATAACCATAAGATGGGTTCAGGCTTTGTGTACTGTTAGTCTGTGTGTTTATATAGTTGGTATCTGTAAGTATGGTTATCTCGTCCCATTTCCCTTTAGACAACATTAACAAACCAAAGCGAGCCATACTTCTGGCTGTACTGAAATACACATTATTATAACCAACCCTTACCCATAAACCATTCATGCCAATCCGATCCCTGATTTTTTGCTGGAAATAGGTGTTGTAGTTTGTGTTGGTTGCATTTTCAATCACTTTATCCAATAATGTATACGCAGCGTTATGATAGGCCCATCTTGAACCGGCATCGGCCTTGTACTGCAAACAGGAAGGCAGCGTACAATCAACATCTGCAACTCCATCATTTAACCCCGATGTCATGGTAAGCTGGTGTTTAACGGTAATCAGGTTTTCTTTTTCCAGTGGTAATGAAGTCCATCCTGTTCCGATATACTGCGATGTTTTGTTATTGATGTTGAGCTTTCCCTGTTCCTGTGCAATGCCCACTAAAAAAGCGGTCATGGTTTTACCGGCCGATGCCCAGTACCAGTTGCTGTCTGCCGTAAATGTTCCGAAGTATTTTTCAGCAACGATTTTTCCTTTCTTGAGAATGATAAAGGCTTTGGTATTTTTCTGTTGCAGGTACGTGTATACATCATTCAAACCCGTTTCATTCCAGCCCAGGCTGGCGGGGGTTACTGTTTCCCAACTTGCCGTACCTGGATAATAAAGTTCCAATCTATTACTAGCATTAGGTATTGGGTTTATATTTCCCGCTTGTTTATTACAGGCAATTAAAGCCAGGTAAACGCTAATACAGATTATTAATTTATTTTTCATAGCATTTATACGGTTTATTTGACCTGATTCTACAGTAATAGTTTAACAATAAAAACAGACCCACTATTTTTCCCTTACAGCGTTGTCGCTTTTTCTTACTTTTTATATAAAGAAGTATAGTGACATTTTTCTAGCCATGCGAGACCGAAAGCAATCAAAAAAAAGTTTCCAGATAAAAAATAACTGATCCTTTTTATCGTCAATATTTTCTATCAATAACAGGTATCCTATAGCGATAATACAGACTATCATGGTAATACCGCAGGTAAGAAAAAAGCATTTCACCTCTTTTTTACCTTTTTCTGATAAAACGGCACCCCTTTTTTTGAATAACTATACAACAAAGAGAATAAAGCTAATAAACAGCAAC
>DPWF01000043.1:14554-21283 GCA_003526435.1 Chitinophagaceae bacterium
AAACAGCAACAATGTAAAATAAAATATATGGATTTCGCGATTTGAATTCAGAAATAGTGCCGTTCCCGGCGCCCCAATGCTACCAATATTTGATACAATGTTGTCAACAGCTTCATAACCTCTGTATGAAAATAAAAACGCTGAAAGTACACCTGTGAAAATTGTACCAGCATAATAGTTATTTATTGGTGGTTCCGGGCAAACCTGTTTGCCAACAATCAGGTTGGTAAGCCATAATAAACCAGGTAGAGAAAGACCCGGACTCGTTACTACGATTAGTGTTCTGAGCTGATAAAATGATACTAGCTATTCATTTTCCCGAAAACGCTTACTCATATTTTTTTGTTTATGGATTGACGATTCCATTTTTGATGGCATACAGCACAAGACCCACTCTTGTATTCACCTGTAATTTCCTGAATAGTGTATCACGGTATCCATCAATTGTCTTTTCGCTCAAAAACATTTCAGATGCGATTTCCTGGTAAGTTCTTTCACTACAGCATAGTTTAAGAAAACTCATTTCTTTATCGGAGAGACTTATCGCATTATGCAGTAGGCTTTTATCATCTACCAGGTGTACCAGAGACCGAAGCATTCTTGTTGATACAATATCGTTATAAAAAAAGCCATTCTCCATCACTTCTTTAAAAGCCTGTTTTAATTCTGGCAGATCAGCATCCTTTAACAGGTATCCTTTGGCACCGCATTTTATCATTTTAATGACCGCTAAATCTGCATCCATTGTACTGAGTGCAAGTACCGCCACCCCGGGATAGTTCTTGCGCAACCATAAAGCAGTATCGTAGCCATCCATTTCCGGCATATTGATGTCAAGTAAAACAATATCCGGCAGCCTGTCGGGGTGCAATCGCGTCAGCATTTCTTTTCCATTTGCTGCATCAAATAACACTTTATATCCTGGAAAAAGGTTAATAAGAGAGGTAAGGCCGCGACGAAACATGGTATGATCATCTACAATAACTATGTATATTATTTTATCAGGCATAAGGTATTATTAAAATAAGTTGGGTTCCCTTTCCGGGTGTTGATTCAATTGAAAGATTTCCTCCCGCTAAATGAATTCTGTGTTGAATATTTTTTAAACCCATTCCTTCTCCCTTCTCTGCAATTTGAATGACGTCGAAGCCTTTTCCATCATCGATCACAGAAACCTCCAGCATTTGTGCAGTATAATTAAAAACAACCTGAATAAGAGATGCTGAAGCGTGTTTTAATACATTTTGCACAGATTCTTGTATAATCCTGAAAACCAATAAACTGTTAGATCCGCTTAAACTATGAAAAGTTCCTTTTTCTTCGAGAGATGTTTTTATTTTTCCTGTTTTGCCAATCCTCGCCAGGAGTTTTTGGGTTAATGATATGAGCCCCTGTTCTAAAACGCGAGAACCACTGATACTGCCTGAAATATCTCTCAGGTCGTTCATCGCTGTACTAATGGAATCACTGGCTTCTTTGAGTAAGGTTACATCAAAACGTTCTGTAGTAGTAAGAATGTTTAACTGAACTTTTACCAGGCTTAGCACCTGTCCTACATTATCGTGTAGTTCTCTGCTGATATTGTTGAATATCTGTTCCTGCATTTCCACCTGTGACTGCAATAACTCTTTTTCATAACTATTTCTAAGCAGTTCTTTTTCTTTCGTATACAACTGCTTTTTCTTATTGAACATATAAAAAAGAAATACTATTGCGAGTGCAAAAAAAAGCACCAGACTAGTACCTAGCACCAGCGTTAATATGATTTCCTGTGAATTTTTATCGGGCATAAAAAAACAATAAAGTAGGTTACATAGAGTATATAGTTTAATGCAACCATGATATATGATAATTGAGAATAAAACTTTTCCTTTGTTACTAACAGATAATATGTGTACCCGTTAAAAAACAATGACCCAGCAAAAAAAATCATGTTTACGGTTACCAGCCAGAAATGGTTTTTCTTCAAAAAATTAATTGTTGCCTGATCCTTATATAGTTCATACAAATAAAAGACCGATGCCAGTGTTATGATAATTCCCTGTACCACTACTTCTCCTCTTTTATCTGTATTGAGGTTTTCAGGATATAATCCATAAACCCTTATACAATAAACCAGGTATAGTAAAACAGTTGTGCTCAGTATTATTTTATGCTTTTTTTCATTCAGAATATGATAATAATATACTGATAGCAATATGGTTTCAGCAAAGTGATAATAATGATAAACCTGTTTTGAAATGAGTCGGGGCGCTGTATAATCACTGATCTTTTCTGTGACAAAAGCAGATAAAAGAATTGGAATATAAAGTAGTATGATCCTGTCGAGCTTCTTGACATTTATCAACAAGGCAAAAAGGCCCGACAGGATTAACAGGTAATAAATATGCTTAAGTTCAGTCATCAATTGAAAAAAGCCTCAAGGTCTTCTTTAGTAGACGCCAGGCTAAAACTGTTGGATGCCTGCATACTGCTTACTCCACTTCCGTCTGGATAAGGTGGCGGTGGCCAGGTTTGCTGACCAGGTATTTCCTCAAGTGCACTCTTAGTTTGCTCACCTTTAGGCTTATGAATAATCGATATGCTGTTATTGTCTCCCATCGCCAAAAAACAGGCTGTTGGTTTCTCTTTTTGCACTCCATTTTCTGTATGTTCATGCAAACCGAAAAGAACTAAAATATGGTTATTCACAGAACTAGACATTAAATGATTAATCTTTTCCAATGAGGTTTTGTCTATATAAAATTGCAACAAAAAATCTTCTTTACGGATTAATAATTTTTTTAGTTCCTCATCAGCAGGATTAGCTTGACTTGCCTTTTCCAGATAATCTGCTATTGCAGAAAACCGTTGATAAAATGTCAATACTTGTGATTTAATTTTTAACAGTGGGGTGTCGTTTACAAATGACATGGTTTCAAATTTTAGTTGCATTTAATATACTATTGATCGGTCACGGACGACAAATAAAATTTCACATTAATTTTTACATAGCACTTAAAAATATTGATTACCAGTTACATATAATTTCGGCACACTTAAAAAACAGGAAAACCCCTCCTTAAATAAGCGGGAAATCCCTTTTTAATAAACCAGTTTTTTCCTCTTGACCAACCGTCTCCTTCCTGAGTAGGTTTGGGTACATAATTCAAACTGCATGAAAAAGATTATTCCAGTAACCATTTTTTGTTTTAGCCTGTTAACAAGCATTGATTGCCAGTCACAAAAAACAGCACTGCTTTACCAGGAAAGCAAGAGGGCTTTTATTGAGACTACCGTTGATAAAAACGGGATCATTTCATTTACATCTGTACCCGACAGCATTGTTGTCTTTATTGGCACTTCGGCCGCTGGCAGGATAATACAATTCAATAAAGACAGCGATGTATTTTACCTGAGTATGGATAACAAAGAAAAAGAAGGCCTCTCGGTTCTGCCTTATCTTAACAAAGAAAAATTAGTGCTGGTATTTCGAAACAATGAACTAATTGCGATTAACCAAAACCTCATTACGCCAAGAAAACTTATTCCAGATAAAGCAGGTAAGCCCTATATTACTATTCTTTCAACAAGTGTAGCTGTTGCTACTGCTGCAAAAAGTCCCTGTGCAGAAATTGACAAAAGTAACCCTACCCTAAATGATGCAAGAATTATTGCCAAAACCGAAATAACGGATACAATATCTTTTCTACCTCATAACTTTACAACGACTCCGGAAGATATTTTATATCTGGTAAATAAATTTGATCATCATTCCGGTCATCTTCCCAAAAACTATATCATTCATGATACAAGAAAAGGTACAACAAAAACTTTTTCAATCAAGCGAGATAAGGGCAACTCCGTTATAAATACTTTTGATGCTAAAGTTAAAAATTATATTACCACGCTTATTATTACTACAAAAAAAGAAAAGCCTGTTTTACATATTAACGAAACTGATTTTGTAATAGATCAGAAACCGGGTTTTGAAGCTGCGGTTTCAGCTATTATTAAAACTCCGGATGAAGAAAATACAAACCCTGTGCCTTTTGAAACCCTTTTACCGAAAACTGGAAAATCAGTGGATACTGATCCGAAAAACCTGAGCGGACTGGTTGATCAGTTAGTGAATACTGCTATAAAAGGCAGGAAAGCCAACAACAAGCTAATAGATACTCTGGCAAAAGAATTAAAACTTTGTTTCAGTTGCGTCGATTCTTTAAAACAGCAAATAGAGGATCTTACACTCAGTAATGATGAACTAAAGAAAAAAATTGTAACACTCTTATCCAGCAGCATAAAACTTACAGAATGAAAAGAACGCCTCCTTGCTTTAGAAAGGGATCTCGAAAAATTCAATGCCAAATTTAAAAACAGCAGTTGGGCCAGTTCTTATTACGACAGTGCCCTCTTGCATTTACGCCTTCAGATAAAGAAAATATTTCAAATTTCAGTTACTTCAGATGGAGGGCACCTTTTTAACCAATTGATGAATGTTACAAAAAGTATCCCTGAGTATAAAAATTACCTGACCGATTTTTGTGGTTTAATGGAAGCCATAAAAAATGAATATCAGCTTGCGTCTCATCAGTTTGATTCCGTTTTTGTGTATGAATACCATCATACTATTTCAAATAATGACCAACTTGCGGCTTCGATAAAGACGAATGAAAAAGAGACTGTATTATTAGATACAAAAACTTATGGCGGCTTAAAAATTGATTTTTCTTCTGGGTTTTTCTTTCATGGAATCAACAATATGAGCTATACACAATCGAAACAATCATTTAGATATAAAGAACAAAGACTGTCTGTTAATACTGTAACAGGTCAGCTTGATTCTTCTTTTACAGGCGCCATTAAGGATACCAGTGGTTTATTGATTTATAACAAAACCAGGAAGATTAATTATTCCGCCGCCTTTCTCGCTAATATATATACCCGGTCTCGTGGATCAGTTAACCATGCACTTTCTTTTGGCTTTATGCTAAATAACAGTGATAATAATTTTCCTCTAAACCTGATGGCCGGATACTCTTTTCTTGTACAGGCCAATAAAACCAGAATTGCCGTATCACTAGGTACGGTATGGGGTAAAAGAACTGTTTTGCCTGTTGAAGCAGAGCCATATGTTTGGAATAAAGAAACAAACCCTGCCAACAGGCTCTATAATTCTAAATATGATGTACCAAAATTCGTAGATGGTGATATCCAGCTTGATTATAAAGGAGCTCTTTCCTGGTATTTTGGATTATCCTTCAGTTTTGCATCAACAGGTAAGTGATGATTTCCTGCCTATGATTTAAGTTCTAGGCAGGAAATCATTAAAACTCAACAATCAATCCGAAGGTTGGTGTTACCTGTACTTCGGCGTTGGATAAAATTAATGGAATGGCATTACTTCCATTGGCGGCAATGGGTTGGCCATTGGTTGTTAGGAATGCTTTATTATCTGTAGTTCGTTGAAAAGTATATTGCGGCATTCCGCTTACAGTAGCGCCGTACCAGTTGCTGATATCGATAAAGAGGTTGAGTGTTGTTTTTTTATAGTTCCATTTTTTATCGATACGAATATCACTTGCATGAAATGCAGGCAAGCGGTTGGCGTTGTATTTTGAATAATCAAGTACACCTGTACCAAGACTCAGGTAATTGAGTTGTGAAGCTGCCAGATCAAAAGGCGTTAAAGGTGCAGCTCCCTGGTAACGGAATTTCAAACCAAGCTCCCAGTTACGTGGTAATTTATAACCCATGGTTATGCTTAAAAGCTGACCATTATCCCAACCCGCCGGCAAATAATTTCCTGCGCTATTGGTAAATTCAGATTTATACAATGTATAACTGAGTAAACCGAAGAAACGTCTGGTCAGTTTTTTCTGTATAAAGATTTCCATTCCATAAGCCCTGCCTTTCCCGTTTTGAATAATGGCTTCGTTGCCAATACTGCCAAATTCTGTTCCTTTATTAGCCAGGCTGATACCTTCTGTAACACTTACCGGATAGCTGCTGTATGATTTATAAAAACCTTCTACCGTTAAACGGAAGCTGCCTGATGGCAGGTATTCAATACCGCCCGTATAATGTGTGCTTTGAATATAGTTACCTGCATTCTTAACACCCGAACGCATAAATGCCAGTTGTGTGTAGGATGGAAGTTTGTAATAAGAACCTATACTGGCATTCAGGTTCCATTTGGGTGCCATCGCGTAACTTACAGATACACGTGGCGATAATTGCTGCAGTGGATTTGATTCACTGTTTGATAAAGTATTGGCATCCATCCTGATACCTGCACTGAAAGCAACACGCTCTTTCAGTATTTTTTTGCCTGCCTGCAAAAAAGCACCATACCGCATAAAATCAATATTGCTGTTGGCGTTGATACGTACCTCCGGTTGAATGATAGTACCATTCTGATCACGCAACTCTTTCCGGTAGAGGTTTTCAAAACGATTAACAAAATCAACATACTGTACTACCGCTCCATAACTTATTTTCCATCCACCTGTATTACTGGTTACATCAAAACGCAATTTGTTTTCTGTTTCACGGCTGTAGGTAAATAATGTTTGTGTAGCAGGGCTGGGATTTTCATTGTCTTCAAATTTCTCTACCGAATTATTCAACGTGTTCCTGCTCAGGGCAAGGTTCCAGAATCCTTTTGCTGTCAATTTTTTTAAACTTGCACCGAATGTGTAGTTCCATTGGTTGATACTAGGGTTGCTGTTGATGACATATAATTTTTCG
>DPWF01000043.1:21325-32203 GCA_003526435.1 Chitinophagaceae bacterium
TTTTTTAGGTGCGGCAAACCTGAATTCATCAATGGCGCCAAGTCCCAGAAAGCTGAGCGTTGTAGTTGGGTTTATTTTTGTCGTTGTTTTAAACTGCAGGTCCCAGTAATTGGGTCTGATGGGCAGATCAATGGCCTGGAACAATAACTGCAGGTAGCTTCTTCTTACAGACGCGAGATAGGTGGTTTTATTACTCAACGGACCATCTGCTGTTAAAGCCAGTTCGGTGGCGCTTAATATAATATTGCCCTGTGTGCGCTTATCGTTTCCTGTTTTTTGTTTGAATTGTAATACACTGCTCAGTGCATTATCGTAACGTGCATCAAAAGCACTGGAGCTGAGTTTTACTTCTTCAATAAAATTGGCGTTGAGAATACCCTGTGGACCACCTCCGCTTCCCTGTGTGCCGAAATGATTGATAAGGGGTATTTCTATTCCATCGAGATAATATACATTTTCATTGGGTGCTCCTCCGCGGATGATGATATCGTTCCTAAAACCCCCACCACCTACGCCACCACCTACGCCGGGCAATGACTGTATTACTTTGCTTACATCAAAATTACCACCGGGGTTTCTTTTGATTTGCGCAATGGTCATACGTTGTACACTCAACGGTGTTTCAATGCTTGCAGCACGGGCTGTATTTCTTCTGCCGGTTACTGTTACATCTGACAATACGGTTCCCATTGGTTCCATTTCAACAGATACCACATTAATATTACCATTGGTAACCAGGAGGTTGTTTAGTAATACCGTTTTATAACCCAGGCTATTGATGGTAATATTATATGTTCCCGGTAAAATTTCACTGAAACGAAACACACCAGCAGTATCTGATAAAACAGTTATTGCTGTTGGATTCATCAGAATACTTGCTCCCACAATAGGTCTTTGTGAGTTTTTGTCCAGAATAGTACCCGTGAGTGCCCCTTGTTTGCTGGTTTGTGCACTTGCCAATACAAGCAGCGAGCAGGAGAAAAGAAAGGTTTGTATCAGTCTGTTGAACATATTGCCTGTTTTTCTGTGGTAGTAAACAACAAAACAGGTTTCTTGTTCGCTATATTAGTGTAAAACAATGTTCTGCTCCATTTCTTCTAAAGCTACTCCTTTTGTTTCGGGCATGAGTTTCCATACATATAAAAGTTGTAAAACCATCATGAACGCAAAAAATCCGAAAATATAGCTGCCTGCTACATTGGCTGCAAAGAAAGGGAAGACCTGTGCCACAAGTGCCGCAAAAACCCAATGTGTTAAACAACCAAATGATGTACCGCCTGCCCTGACTGAATTGGGAAACAGCTCCGACAGGAATACCCAGATAACAGCACCCTGCCCCACTGCATGCGCCGCAATAAAAAGAAATACATAATAAATAATCATGCTTTTGTCTGCACTGTTAAATGAAACCGCAATCAGGGTCAGTGAAATGATATAACCTATCGATCCGATATACATTAATAGCCTTCTCCCGAAACGATCAATCAGGTACCAGCCTGTAATGGTAAACAGGAGGTTCACGGCACCTATTCCCACTGTTGACAACAATGCACCGCTTCTTTCAATACCGGCCATTTCAAATACTTTGGGTGCGAAATAAATAATGGCATTAATTCCAGACATTTGGTTGAAGAATGCTATCAGGAATGCGAGTAATAATGGAGTAAAGAATTTTTTTGAAAAGAGTTTTTCTTTTGTAGACGATACCGATTGCCTGATGGTTTCAATCATTTCGTCTGTTGCCTCCCCTGTTAAAGACAATATTTTTTTAGCCGCTGCTGTGTCATTCTTATATAATACCAACCATCTTGGTGTTTCGGGTGTAAATAACATGAGTACAGAAAACAATAACGATGGAATGGCTACCACACCCAACATCCATCTCCAGTCCTGTTCGCCACCGATTCCCTGTAATAAGTAATTCGAGAAATAAGCCAGCATAATACCGGCTACTACATTTAACTGAAAAGAAATAACCATGCGGCCCCGGTATTTGGGTGGCGCTATTTCAGCAATATATACAGGTGCCACTACCGATGATGCGCCAATACTCAACCCACTCAAGAACCTGAAGAACATAAAACTATACACATCCTGCGCCAGTGCGGCACCAACTGATGTAAGCAGAAAAATAATACCAATCCAGAACAAGGTTTTTTTTCTTCCGATGCGGTTGGCTGGAATATTGCCCAATGCCGCACCAAAAACAGTTCCATACAATGCCATGGCAATTGCTGTTCCATGCATCCAGTCGCTCAGGCTCCATAAACTTTGAATGGCTTGTTCAGCTCCGGAAATTACAGCTACATCTAATCCGAATAAAAGTCCACCCAAACCTACAGTGATGGACCATAAGGCAAGTTTCTTATTCATGGCAGCTTTGTTGGTTATTAAATATAAGTCGGAAAGTGCGAAAGTCAGGAAGTCCGAAAGAAAATTGAATCGTATCACTTCAGTGTAGTTGAATGGAGGAGACCACAGCGTTACAGAGAGTATGGCACAGCGTTATACGGAGGGTGTTTTATTAAATCAGTCGTCTCTCGGACTTACGGACTTTCCCGACTTTCACAAAAAAAAGACCCGCTTCACAAAAAGCGGGTCTGGGTTGTATTCAGGGGGTTCAAGGGCAAATAGATAATAATCCCCCCGGACTTTCTTTATCGCACCCTGACTTCCCGAATCTCATTTTTCATCCGGCATAGATAGATGTGAAAATAGATGTATCGGGTTGGCTTGTAAAATACGTTTGATGAAACGGGCTTTTGAGTAGACAACAGGTAGTGAAAAGTAGATATAGTGTTTTTATTTTGCCGGTGTGATGATGATATTTCTGTATTCAACCGGGCCATGATCGCCCTGCAATAAGATGGGACCGGGTTCTCCTTCTTTGCTGTCGATGGCACCACCGGTAATACCTGGTATAATCTGATCCACAATAATGGCTTTTCCATTTGCAACTACTGTTACTCTTCTGCCAATAAGTGTAATATCAAAACTCTGCCATTCACCTGCTGGTTTGGCCGCCATTTCGTTGGGTGTAAGAAAACCGTAAATACCTCCGAAATAAGTAGATGATGGTTCTTTCCCGGCATTGTCTTCTACCTGTACCTCATATCGGCCACGCAGGTAAACACCACTATTGCTTCCGGCAGGGTATCTTAATTCTACATGCAGTTTAAAGTCGGTAAACTTCTCTGTTGTCATAAGGTTACTGCCCGATTTTGGACTGGTGAGTACACCATTGATATTTTGCCACTGGTTGTTTTTTCCCTGCGCCACCCATCCATCTAAATTGGTTTTATTCAACAGGTGAATGGGTTTACCCCAGCTTACTGGTGCTGTTCTTTTCAAGAGTGGTGCACGTTCGCCGGTGAATGTATAGGTTCTGCCATTGCTGGCATAAATAGTTCCTTTTAACTGATCGTTTTCAAGTGTGGCTTCAAATACCATTTCTTTATCGGTACGCTCCCACTGTGCGGGTATGGAAAAATGAATTTTACCCTCTTTTACTTTAACCTGTGCAATAGGTCTTGCACTTCCGCCATCGGCCACAAATTGTCCAACCAGTGTTTGTATGCCCGATAGTTTTACTTCGAGCCACGACGGTGCAATACGATCTCCCATATTTACGGTAAGATCCCATCGACCAATAATATCCTGATCGGCTGCTGCTGTTTTTTTATAGGTAAATGCTGTTACGGTTATCAGTACCGCAGCGAGAGATAAAAACAATACTGAACGCGTGATGCTTTGTTTCATATGTGCAATTTGAGTAATGAAGATAAAGAAACTAGAGAACAGGGAAACAGAGAAATAAGAAACAAAGAAATGTCCAAAGTAGTTATTCTACTGTCTTCGCTTTCCCGTTCCTTATTCCTTATTTCTCTGTTCCTCTGTTTTAACAGCTTATTTCCTGGCCAATACCATTAAGCCATTACCGGAACGAACGGGTAAGGTATAATCTAATATCATACAAATAAGAATGAGAGGATAAGAGATCAGCAATGAGATGGATAATATGATTTTAAAAGGAAACGCATAGGCATTAAAAAGAATGAGGTGGCTGTTCAATAGTTCATTGCTGAGTTTACCAAAGAATCCATAGGTATTTTTTGTTTCAACAACTTTAAAATCAGTATCCTGCAAAAGCAGTTTCAATCCCTGTTCTGTGTATACGCGCTGGTTTTGCTGGATTGTTTCATAATTCTCGTACCGCTGTAATATCTTTTTATAAAAGGGTAGTATGATGGTTTGGTTAACCGGCACATAGAGCAATAATTCAGCACCGGTTTTCATGGCATGGTGTAAACAGGTTAAAGCCAGCCGGTCGTTTTTGCTATAGGGTAACACTGAAATACATAAAACGATATCATAGATTTCTTTCTCCTTCAGTTGTTCCATCTCCATCTCTTCAAAAGAAACATGTGTAAGGCTGCGATCTTTTATGTAACTGTTGCAAAAAGCAATATTCGCATGTCCACGGTCGATACCTTTAAAATAAGATTCGCAGTATTGGGCCGCATAAGGAAACAGGAACTGTGCCTCACCGCATCCTGCATCAAGTAAATAAAAGGGTTTGTTTTTTGAAGAGAGGAGCTTGTTCAGTCTTCCTGTAATATGCCACTTTCTGAGTTGTAGTAGGTAATTAAGTACATATATCAGGTGTATCAACCGGGGTCGTTTTAATAACCAGGTAGGATACTGGTGTGTAAAAAACTCTTGTTGTTTTCGTTTATTCAAACCGCTACTTTGAGGCCCAAGATAAACAGAAGAACAGAGAAACAGAGAAACATCCAATTTCAACGTTGGGTATTCTTCTGTTTCTCTGTTCTTCTGTTACAACTGCCCCACCCATCGCCTGAACTCCGATGCATTTTCCTGGCTTACCTGTATGGGCTGAAAAATATCGAGCTGCATATTTATCTGTATGCGGCCATTACCGATGGGTTTGAACGACTGGATAAAATGTATGTTGATGATGACCTGTCTGTTGGCACGAAAAAATAATTGCGGAGGTAATTCTTCCATCAACTGGTTGAGGTTGGTTCCTTCCACTACATATTTTTTTCCCGTATTGGTTATGCAGAATACAATTTTGTTTACCGTATAAAACATCATTACCTGTAAAGCAGGCAATACAAAATATTCTGTTCCCAAACGAACGATAACACGTGTTCTTTTAGGTTCTGGTTGTGTGGCCGACATCTGCACATAAGGCATGGCATAAGCACTAAACATATCCCTTTCCACAGACCCGTACATATCGCCGGGTACAACTGATAAATGAGCTCCTTTCATCTTGTCCGATTTTTACAGTTTGTATAAAAGCATTCTTTGTTGGTTCCATAATAGCAGGTACATGCCATTGTGTTAATAAACAATCAGCAGCATGTTGCCAATCAGAACTGGTGCAGTTTAGGTAGCTGAGCAGAAACGGGTTTGTTTAAAACAATGATCATCCGTTTACAAAAGCTGTATTATCAAGCAGTATAAGCAAGTCCGATAACAGATACTTTTCACGCTTCGATAAACTCCATTTCTCTTCCTTCTTCCTCCTTACATCACTGCATTGATTTTTTGTATCCTGCATCCCATCCTGTTACACACAGTTATCGAAATTTCTCTGTTGTTCTCTTTTATAAAATTCCTACTATTTTCATAGAGAATGATCCCACTCGTTTAGGTATAATGCCGCTTATAAATTGTGCCTTTTTTACATATATGACAATGCCATTACAAACAAGGTATTGACTGTCAAAAAAGCTGCAAGCCACAAGCTTCAAGCTACAAGGAGAATTATTTCTTGTAGCTTGAAGCTTGTGGCTTACAGCTTTAATTCAATTACACTCTTTACTTATTCTAACCGTCCTATGTTTAGTAGCCGGGGTTCTGTTTAAAGTTGGTATTGAAATTTGTTTCAGCGCTTGGATAAGGCAGTTGAAAACGGTGATCGGTATTGGCCATATTCAGGAAGAGATAAGTGGTTCCTGTTCCGTCTGCACGGTCGCCTCTTGTACCATCGCGGTTGATGGGGAGGTTCAGGCGTTTCAGATCGAAGAAGCGATCGCCTTCGAATGCCAGTTCCAGTCTGCGTTGTCTTAATATTTCGGTCAGAACCTGATCGTCGGTTAATCCAACCAGTGGCTGGTAATCGGTATAACGCTGCGAACGCAGCAGGTTAAGATCGGCCAATGCAGCTGTTGCATTTCCGCTACGCAAATAAGCTTCTGCCCTGTTGAGTAACACTTCCGCCGTACGCAATAATTTAATATCAAGCACACCCAATATACCACCGGTACGTCCGGCATATTTGGTTACATGGTTTTGTTGTACACCATTGTATGGACTTGTGGTGATATATGCTGCGGTTCTTACATCAGTTGGTGTAAACGCCTGACGCAGGTTATATTCTACTACATATTCAGAACGAATATTTCCTGATGTGATCTGGTAGAAATTTACACCCGGTGTATTGATGTTATCCAGTGTGGTATTTAATACTTTGAATAAAACACCATTGGTTGTTTCATCTCTCCATACCCTTGCCACGTCGGCCATGGCAGGCAATACCGGTGTAGTACCCAATGCAGCATTAGCCGATGTAATGGTTTTTGCATAATCGCCCATATAGAGATACAAACGTGAAAGCAATCCCTGTACAGCAGCCCTGTTTATTCTGCCCGCGCCATTGTTTACTCCTATCATGGGTTCTGCAGCAACCAGGTCGGCAGCAATTTTATCATAGAACTGTCTTACCGGTTCTTTGCTGGGCATGATATCAGATGCAGTGCTGGTTACATATGGTGCCACCGAATCGGTATTGGTTGCATTTACATACGTTTTAGCGTGGTAACGTGCAATATCAAAATACTGCCATGCTCTTACGGCCAGTGCTTCTGCTTTTGCATTGTCTTTAAAGGCACCTGCGGGAAACTTATCAATATTTTCCAGGATTGCATTGGCTCTTCTGATCACACCATAGGCACTGGTAAGAAAAGAAATGGTTGTGTTACCATTATAACGCCACTCACTGAAATTGGTAAGGGTCTGTCGGCCAGATGTACTCAAAATCAGGTTATCGGCCAGCGCATCGGCCATAATGTTCCAGGTTGAGTTGGCATAAGTTCCCCTCAATCCTGAATACATACCATTTACTGCCAGTGTTACATCGGCTTGTGTGGTAAATGCTTTTCCTGTTTCGATCTGGTCGAATGGACCCAGATCGAGTTCGCTTTTTTTACAACTTGCCAGTGTGGCAATGGTTGCTATCGTGAATATGAATTTTTTCATGCTTCTTTTTTTTGAATTAGAACTTGATATCCAAACCAACAGTGATGGTTCTGGCAGTCGGGTAACTATACAGTGTTAATTGACCTGGCTGTGAAAAAGTAGCCGCTCCTGATTCACGGTTAGGGAAGCCTACTTCAGGTGTTCCCCTGAATTTGGTTCCCATCCATAAATTGGTTCCCTGAACATAAAAACGGAATCCGCTGATACCCAATTTTCTGGTAATAGATGAAGGAAGTGTATAACCAATTACCACATCACGCAGTGTGATATAATCACCCTTCTCTAAAAATTTATCACTGGCCAGGTTTACTTTCTGTGATGCATCAGTAATAGATGGATTGGCTACCACATCACCCGGTTTGGTCCAGTAATTCAAAGCATCCGTAAACTGGTTGATCGCAAGGCTCGATGCATTACCACCATCACCCACTGCATTTCTGTACATCTGGTTGTAGATATAGTTACCACCATTGTAATAGAACTGCAGACTCAGATCCAGGTTTTTATAGCGCAGGTTTGAATTCACGCTACCGAAGAATTTAGCCAGTGGCGATTTTCCTTCCAGCAATACCTGATCGTTTAAGGAATAGGTTTCTGTGATTGAACCATCTGCACGGTAATAACGGTTTCTTCCGTTGGCGGGATTAATACCTGCCCATCTCACCATGAAATAAGTATTCAGTTCCTGACCTACTGTTAATCTTGTGTTTGAAGTAGAGGGTAAATCAGGCGATACCAGTTGTGTTACTTTATTATCGTTCTGAGAATAGTTGAATGAAATATTCCAGTTAAGATCTTTCTTACGAATTACATCACCACTTAAACTAACCTCAAATCCTTTATTCACTACAGAGCCCACATTGCTTAACACACTGGTAAATCCTGTGGCCTGGCTTACGTTTTTAGGGAAGAGCAGGTCTTTTGTGGTTCTGTTGTAATAATCAAACGTACCGGTAATGCGGTTATTGAATAAGCCAAACTCCAGTCCGATATCGTAGTTGAAATTTTTCTCCCAGGTAAGATCCGGATTAGCCAACTGGTTTGGAATAGCAGCAGGCAACTGGTTATAACTTGAACTCAATGCATATGTACCCAGTGATCCATAAAACTGGTTGGGCACATTACCCGAAGTACCAACAGAACTTCTCAAACGCAGATCGCTGATGTACGACAGCTTATCCAAAAAAGCTTCTTTCTTGATGTTCCACCATGCGCTGGCGGCCCAGAAATTAGAGAAGCGGTTATTGGTACCAAATCGTGAAGAACCATCTGTTCTTGCACTCAGTTTAACACCATAGGTTTTTTTCCAGTCGTAACCAACCGAACCAAAATAAGAGATGATGGAAAACTGTGAGCGCGATGTAGTAGCAGTTTGTACCTGTGCCGCATTTTCAATCGTGGTTACAGTTGGAGTGGGCATACTGTTACCGGCCAGTAAATAAGAATAGAAACTACGTTTGGTAAATTCCTGTCCGGCCAGTACATCAATATTATGTTCGCCGTTAATGGTTTTGTTCCAGCTAGCGGTATTGGTAGCTACATACTGGAAGTCCTGGTTACCACCGTCTGATTTCTGGCTATAACCCAGAATAGCGGCCAGGTTAGAACCCGGTTGCAGATAGCTTTCTGTTTTCGCGGTATTGTAATTCATCGCCAACTGTGTTTTCAATGTCAGCGATTTCAGTGGTTTTGCTTCTGCATACAATGTTGCGAATGTGGCAATACGATCGAGGAAGAAGGTATTTTTTTCCTGACCCTCCAACGCAGAGAAGCCCTGGAAAGTAAGGTTATATGTACCATTAGGCATGTACAATGGCTCATATGGATTACTGGTAAAATACGCTCTCCATGGACTCTGCACATTATTCAGTTCCCTGTTCTGGTATTCTGTAGAGTGTGTTACACCCAGGTTCACACCTGTTTTCAGCCATTCGTATGCCTGGTATTCAATATTGAAACGGCCACCGGTACGATCGCGGCGCGACATATACATCAATCCTTTCTCATTGAATTTATTCAGCGAGAGATAGTAGCGAATCTTGTCTGATGATCCTGTTAAGGCTACTTCGTGCTGATCGGTATAACCATCCTGCAAATAATATTTACTCCAGTCACCTGCACCTCTTGATTCCATTAGGTTCCAGAGGTCTTCGCGTTGTTGTGCGGTAATATTAAACAGTGTAGATCCTGCTGGAAAAGCACCCGAGGTAATCCTGTTTCTGATCATTGAATCTGCAATAGCATTCACCACACCTGCGTCAAACTCGTACTGAAGTTTTTGTCTTGCATTCATCAGCTTCACATTGTTCAATGGCTGAAGTCCTACAAAACCATGCTGGAATGAGTAACGCAATTCTGGTTTTCCTGATTTACCTCTTTTGGTGGTAACCACAATTACGCCATTACCCGCACGTGCTCCATAGATAGCTGCAGCAGATGCGTCTTTTAATACTGATACGTTTTCAATATCATTTGGATTGATCAATCCAAATGCGGTTGAAGTAACTGCAATACCATCTACCATAATCAATGGTTCAGATGATGCGTTGATAGATCCGGTACCACGTATACGCATATAACCACTTTGTCCGGGCTGACCACTCTGTCCAATTACCTGCAGACCCGCAGATTTACCCTGTAATAATTGGGTGAAGTTGGCAATCGGTTTTTGTGCAATCTCTTTGTTATCAATAACAGAGATGCTACCATTGAGGTCTCGCTTTTTAACACTCTGGTAACCCACTACCACCACTTCATCAAGACTTTTATCAGCCGGGTCAATCTGTATGGTGTAATTGGTATTGGCTGTGAGATTTAGTTCACGGTCGGTATAACCAACAGCCGAAATAACCAATGTTTTAGCCGTTGCAGAAACAGTGAGAGAAAACTGTCCGTCGGCATTAGCGGAAGTACCCACATTGGTTCCTTTTACAAGAACACTTGCATTCGGGACCTTGTTATTGTCCCTGTCGACCACCCTTCCGGTAATGGTCCTGTTTTGAGCGATGGCTGCCAGTCCTATTAAAAAGGAGCAGCAGAGAAGTACAAATTTTCGCATGATATTTCGAGTTTATTGTTGTGCGTAGACAACAAAACTTCAGCAAATACCGTATGCGGAACGATGTTAAAACCCCAAGTTCAATTTTTAACACCTGAAGTAGGGGAATGGAGGAGTGAGGGGGGGAATGGTGAATCGTGAATGGTCAATGGTCAATGGTGAATATTTTAGGAGGAGGTGATGTAAAATGGGAAGTGAGTAGTCAGTAGTGAGCAGTGAGTATTGGTATGTTTCCACTCATTGCTCACTACTGACTACTCACTTTACAACTCACCCCAGCCCTTTCTGCTTCGCAGAAGGGGGTAACCTTTTCACCATTCACCATTGACCATTCACGGCTTAGTAATCATTTATTTCCTTTCAGTGTTTTAAGTTTTTGAAAGGGCCGACAGTATAATAATATTGTGTCAAACATTTCTCTCATATGTCAGTTTTAATAAAACGCGAGCGGGTATTCTTACCTGCTTTTTTTTTGCATGAAAGGGGATGGCGAATGGTGAATCGTCAATCGTGAATGGTCAATGGTGAAT
>DPWF01000026.1:0-4955 GCA_003526435.1 Chitinophagaceae bacterium
CCAGAATTCTACTGTAATAGCTTTGCCAAATGACCTGAATGGATTACTGATCGTTACATGATCATCCACACCGTCTGTTTTTAATGCAGTAGCAGGATTTGACAACACAGTTACATTTACAGAAGCAGTATTGGTGCAACCACTAGCATTTGTACCTGTTACCGTATAAGTACCACTGGCAGTTGATGTTGGACTATTAATAATAGGATTCTGCAGTGAACTACTAAATCCATTTGGTCCAGACCATGTATAAGTAACCGCACCAGAAGCAGATAACTGCAAATTACCTCCTGGATTTACCGAACTATTTGAACTGGCCGATACTGTTGGTTTGGGAATCACTGTGACTGTTCGGTTAGCTGTTGATGTACAACCAGCCGCACTAGTCGCTGTAACACTGTACGTGGTTGTTGTAGTCGGAGATACATTAATAGCTGCTGTAGTTGCACCAGTATTCCATAAATAAGTAGCACCACCTGATGCAGTAAGTACTGTTGAACCTCCCGAACAAATTGTATTGGTACCAGCAATGCTTGCAACAGGTAATGCATTCACGGTTAAAGTAGCCGTAGATACAGCTCCACACTCTGTGGTATAAGTGATCGTAGTCGTACCGACACTAACGGTAGTCACTTGACCTGTAGTATTATTTATAGTTGCTACTCCCGTATTACTACTTGTCCATCTGCCACCGTCATTCGCATTTGTCAATGTAGTATTGCTACCAATACAAAGAGACATATTACCCACTATAGGTGCTATTGGAGCTACATATGGAGAACAATTGGCAGTACTGACAAAGCCTGACTGTACCCAGTTTGAATTGTTTCCTGTTAATGCAAAACCACTGAGTGTTCCATGACGGTTATTACCACTCAGGTCTGTCAAAGTTGTTTCAGTTGAATTATTGGCACCTACAAAACCCTGATTAAAACGGTAATATTCCTGTAAACCATTCTGTCCCGCAGGATTCAATTCACAGTTTTTATTATTGATAATTTCATCCTCACAAAGCGCACGGCTCCATATCCTTACTTCATCAATAGACATGTCTGCAAAACGGAGGTTGGTATGTCTTGGGTCTTTACCAATCTGTATGATGGAATTGGCATTATTCAGGATACCGGTACTGATACCAGGCCCTGTTGCCTCCAATACACCATCTACATAGAATTTAGTACCAAACTCACTCGCCACACCTACATAATGATGCCAGCCTCCCACTCTGATAGGTACAGTTACTTGTCTCCATGTTCCGGCATCATTCACATAAAAGTCAAGTTTAGTACGGCCAATATCCGGATGCATCAACCATACATCAGTAGTCATACCATCCACATTCAATGAAGACTGACCCATCACAGAACCCTGGGCCAATATACCCGTAGGTGAATTCATCCAGAATTCTACTGTAATAGCTTTACCAAATGACCTGAATGGATTACTGATCGTTACATGATCGTCCACACCGTCTGTTTTTAATGCAGTAGCAGGGGTTGGTAACTCTGCAACAATAACTACCTGTCCGTTACCGTTATTTACACCTGAAGCATTTACTTGATTGAGGCCGACATTATATGAACCACCCCCACCACCGGGGTTACTTCCTGAACCACCCCCACCACCAGAGTAGCCGCCACCACCGCCATTTGCGCCAAGACTACATGAACTAGTAGAACTACGTGCAGCACCCCCACCTCCAAAACTTCCATAAGCTCCTGCCTGACCTCCTGAAAGAAAACTATTAGCTGTAGATGTATAATATTTTGTGCAAGGAGATGTTGAAGTAGCATCACCACCGGCAGCCCCATTGCCGCCTGCCCCTCCAAACATAGTACTGGTTGTGGCAATGCATAAAAAACCCGGGGAAATACTGATTCCTCTACCGCCGTTCCCATTAAATCCAGCTCCACCACCCCCTCCTGCTACAGTGCTCTCTTCCAACATAGCAGCTCCTCCGCCTCCGCCGCCATTGATACCCCCTCCGCCATCAAGACTGGTGGCAGCCCCTCCATTACCTGAAGTGCCATTTTGAGATGTATTACCGGGTAAACCATTAAAGAAGCAACTTGCACCTCCTCCGCCTCCAGCAATTAGTAAAGGTGCGTTTGTAGCATTATTTGCCACAAAACTTCCACCTCCACCCCTATAATGATATCCATACGCAAGCCCTTCCTGTCCAACCAGGATACGCAGAACCTGTCCAGGGGTAACTGTAAAATCACCTTGCATAGAAGCACCTAAACCTGCCCTTGAGCCTCCTCCACCTCTAGCACCTTTCGCTGTAATAGTAAGTTTAGTAACACCGGCAGGTACCGTATAAGTCACAGTGCTTCCCGTGTAATTAAATGTTGTTGTCGACGTTGTTTGAGAAAATGTGCTGAGTGACAGCAATAGACATAAGCAGGCACTCAAAAGCTTGGGTAAACTTGTTTTCATTAGATTGGGTATAGAGGTTTAAAATCCGTTTCAGTTAGTGCATTTTCTGATAATATGTACACTATTCAGGGTTTACTGTTTATTTAATTGCTTTAATGCTTGCTTCAAAATACCACCACACAGCCAACATCACCATGATCACAATAGCAATGATGATAGCCACTGTCAATTGCCAGGATTTTCCATTTTCAGGCTTTGTATGGATGGATTTTTTCACTTGGGCGTAAACTTATTCCCAAGCAAGCCCTTTTTGCAAAAAATAAACGTAGTAAAGCGTTGCAACACGCGTAGCAAAGTGTTACAACAATTGAAAATCAAATAGTTGCAATAAACTCTTCGAGTGAGATATCCGGATAAATAGCTTCTACTTTTTTACGCAGGCGGTGTATAGAGACCCTTACACTTTCAGCAGATATACCTGTTGCAGCAGCGATCTCTTTATTACCCAATTGAAGTTTGAGGAGTGTGAGCAAGCGTTCATCACTTTGCGTTAGCTTGGGTAATTTTTGGTTCAGTCTTTCCCAATAATTCGGATATGCTTTTTCAAAATAGTCTTTAAACTTAAGCCAGTCATTACCGGTGATGATCGTAAAATTGCGCAATACTTCCTGGATGTCTATTTTTTCATTTTCTGCCAACCGATTTTCAAGCCCTTCTATCAGCTTGTTCTTCTCTGAGATATGATTGACTACCTCGGCTAATTGGTTTTGTGCATAAAGAATATTCTTGCGGGCCAGCTCCGCTTCAGATTCCGCCAATTGATTTTGTTGTTCTAATTGCGTCTGCCGAAGGATATATTTCAGCCTGTTGCGGTTATACAGTAATAAACCAATCACCCCCAATAGAAAAACGCCGCATAAAATGACATTACGCAGTGTTTTTTGACGGGCAATCTCATCTCTCGTTTGCACAACCAATGCCTGAATACCATCATACCTGACCTGGGCTTGCGCCATTTCGATTTTACTTTCGTATTTCCTTGCTTCCAGGTTTGTCCTCAAAAGCAAGTATTCTTTTTGATAGTAGTATGCACTGTCGTATCTGCCTAATGCAGCAAATGCCTTTGCCCCACCTTCCAATGCATCACTCAATAAAATATCTCTCTTACTACTTGAAGCCAACTGACGTGCCAAACTGTACCTTTTTGCCGCGCTGCTATAATTCTTCCTTACATAGTCTATCTGTGCCAGTGCACACTGTACCAAAGAAACATCGGCCCATTCCCCGTAATCAATGCTTGACTGCAAGTTTTGCAGTAATAAGGGATATGCTTTATCATATTGTGCTTTCAAGATAAAAGCTCTTGCTATGCCACCCAACGCGATATTATCCCAAATATCAAGAAACGTACTATCTAAAGTGGAAGAAAATTTTCTAGGGAACAATTTAAAACTTGCAACTTTCTGCCTGATCATCTGATAGTAGTGAATAGCACTATCTGCCATATTCAATTTAATGTAAGAGTCGCCCGCTATATCCAATAAAAGTATGTAATTGTGCAAATTCGAATCTGGCTCATGATATATGGAAACACTCCTGGCAGCATAACTGGCGCTGCTCTTATAGTCAAGCATGTACTCATAAGATAACAGGCTCAACTTCTCATAATATGCATACATGGGTTGCTTCGCTACCCTATTGCTTTCCTGCATTTCTGATGCTTTCAACAGATAATAGATCTCTTCCTCGGGAGCACACATATCTCCGTATACGACGTACATCTCCGACAATAGCTGTTCATTCCCCAGTACAGCCGCCTCTTTTAACATCCGCAAACAATATGTTTGGGTAACGATTGTATCTTTTATCCCAAAAAAATTATACCCATGAAACTGGTACATATAAGCCCTAATCCGCAAGCGTCCTTCTAAACTGCGCTTTTTTAATTCCGATGCTATCGATAAAAATTTTCCTGTATCTGGATGTGCAAATATGTCCAATGTTGTATTCCCTACTATTCGTGACTCCGAAGTATCCGTTATATTCCAAGCTTTGATTAGCTCATCTACACTTAATGTTTGCGTATAAGAATAGCCCCCTCCTGTCAATAACAAAATCAAAAACAGTAGTCTCTTTTTCTTCATATTTACTCATTATCCGAGATGATATGGCATTTCTACCAACTTTCCTCTAACAACTATTCCATTAAAAAGTTTCAATATCCGCTTTTATTTATTGATTGAAAAATATTCCTGTAAATAGTTTTTTATCATTTTACTTATGAACTTCAATTTACAATTGTCGAACCACGAGCACAATTAAAATCATCATTATAGAAGGCGAAGTTTTGATTGCTGAACTGATTAAAAATTACCTGGTAAGTTTTGGCTTCAGTGAGATCTTTTTCGCACATACAAAAAAAACAGGCCATTCAGTTGATCCATTGGGTAAATACCGACCTGATTTTACCTGACCTGCATTTGCAAATGCCCTAGGATGGAATAGATATTACTAAAATTATTGATGAAAGGTGCGACCCATCTTATATTTTCATTACAGCCAATGCCGACATACTC
>DPWF01000026.1:4980-6121 GCA_003526435.1 Chitinophagaceae bacterium
TCCAGAACACATAGTGCCAAAACAGTGAATACATAAAGAATGGGCGTTAATCGGTAACCCCATCACTATACGCAAGAAGTCACATGTTCTATTTTAAATAGTTCAGTATTTCTTTTAATTTATTACTTACGGTTTTCTGAGCATTTGATACTGCCTGAGCAGTTTCCATATTTGTACAAGCTATCTCCTCCATCTTTCCCAATGCATCCACATAAAACTTAGCCCATACTTCCAGAATATGTATCTCTGTTTCTTTATTACCTCCATTAGCGAGTGCGGTTTTGCTCAGAGCGGCTTCTATATCTAATCTTTTTAAGGCAGACTGTTTGTATTCATCGATAAGATAGTGAACAAGCTTTTCATTATTGGCAGTAAGTGTATAGGCAGCCGCCAATGCCGACACCCCCACATTTTTCATTTCCCATGCCGACACTTTATCAATACGGTCTGCATCGGTATGATAAAACACATCTGTAAAATGCCACAACAACAATCCCGGAATTTTTGCATTCAGGAATGGTGTATGATCCGAACCCCCTTCAAAAGGATTGGTTTTTACTACCCAACCATTGGTAGCAGCCTGATCTAAACAACGACTCAGCATAAAATCGTTAAAGTAATGCGGAACAATGGCAGACTCTGGTAAAGGTCTTCCACCCCATTCGGTATGTTTTTCTTCCCCCCTTGTCCATACGGCCGATGGATCAGGCATTTTCTCGATCAGAAAAGTACCACCTGTTTTTTTGGTGTCTTCTCCAACCATGTCCAGACTCATCCCCCATTTAATTCCTTTTGCACGAACAGAGTCTTCTACAATATATCTTCTGGTAGAACTGATTTCATCACCCCATAAAAAGCTGATACTTCTTTGGGGTAAAACGGTTTTGTTTTTATACAGTTGAGCTGCCACACTGGCCATTTCTGCCAGCGTACCAACACCCGATGCATTATCATTGGCCCCCGGCTCCTGCACATGCGCTGAAAACACAAAACGCTCATCCGGCTTTTCACTGCCATTAATATCTGCCACAATCGTAAGGTCTTCTGCCAGGTATGATTTTGCCTGTACTTTTACCCGCAGTCTAACAGGTCCTTTTGCCAAAGCCGCTTTCAGCCTGTGTCTTGCCTGGGTCGACAACAA
>DPWF01000329.1:0-1445 GCA_003526435.1 Chitinophagaceae bacterium
GCAATGGTAATACGGGTAGTGCCGTATACTTCTTTATAATCAAAAACATTGGGGTCGCTGCTTTTGCCACCACTCATCAGGAAAAAGCCCAGGGCAATGATTACGCCACCGATCAGCATCCACTTATAATTTTCTTTTGTAAAAAGAGGAGTCGCTGTATTTTTTGTTTCACTCATTGGAGTTGGTTTTAGTTGTTTTATTGGTCAATGGTCAATCGTGAATCGTCAATGTGGAATGTTTTTTCACTATTGATCATTCACGATTCACGGTTAATAAAGGTCATCTAATTTCATCTTCAGGTACTTCAGCACACTTCTATGGGTACTGTATACGGAAATGCCCACACCCAGTATGATCAACCCACCGAAAAGAATAAAAGTAAGTTTCCAGTCGCGAATGGCTTTCAGTTGCGGAAACTGGCTCTCGGCCCAGCTAATAATGCTGAACAATAAAACAATGGCAATACCGGCACTGATGAGTCCATTGATCACAGCTCTGATATTCAATGGCCGCGCAATAAAACTGCGGGTGGCACCCACCATCTGCATGGTCTTAATGAGAAAGCGGTTACTGAACATGGCCAGACGAATGGTATTGTCGATACTAACAATTACAATAAGGCAAAGAATAATGGCAATGACCAGGAAGATCAGACCAATTTTGGCGGCACGTTCATTGAGGTTACCTACCAGTGTCTGAGGATATTGAATATCGGTAATCTGGTTACCATATTTACCCAATAATTCAGTAGAAATGCGTACAAGACTGTCTTTGTTTACATAATCGGCCTTGGCATAAAAATCAATACTCTCAGGAAGTGGGTTCATATCGAGAATCTTGGCCCAGTCTTCATTGTTCTCCCTGTTCCAGATCTCCTGAGCCATTTTCTTATCTACATAAGTAACCGTTTTGGTATAAGGCCTGCTGGCAATGTATTGCTGTATCTGTCCAATGGTATCTTTATTCAGGGTACGGAGATAGGCACTGATACGGATATCTTCCTTAAATGCGTTACCTACCGAATTAATATTCAGGAAAAACCATCCCATGATACCCATAATCAACAATACAAGACCTACTCCGATAATGGAATAGATATAATTGGGTTTGCTACGTTTTAAAGAAGATTTTGCGCTGTCTGCCATACTTACCAGTTTTTCTCTCCCCCTTTTCCGTTCACGGAGAAGGGCAGGAGATGAGGTAGCAAATGTAGGGTTTTGACGCCTAAAGACTTACATTTGCAACCACTCTAACGATCATTTTGCCATTGAAAATAGAGCAATCCTTACTTATTTGGGTTAAAGATATGTTAGGATTGCAGGCAGCCGGCGAAAAGCACTGTACCCACAGTTGCTGACCTCCCTTTCTGCCCATTCAATAACGGCTAAACAGTATCAAAAATTATATAGAACAGGATCAAATATGGAATACAATTTCACGGCAAT
>DPWF01000329.1:1470-3604 GCA_003526435.1 Chitinophagaceae bacterium
TATGTATTGGATATGTTTCCCTACCCGAGCGGAGCAGGCTTGCATGTGGGTCATCCATTAGGTTATATTGCCTCTGATATTGTAAGCCGTTTTAAAAGACTGAAAGGCTATAATGTATTGCACCCGATGGGTTTTGATGCATTCGGTTTACCCGCAGAACAATACGCCATTGAACATGGTATTCATCCAAAGAAAAGTACGGAAACCAATATCAGTAATTTTATTGGGCAGTTAACCAAAATTGGATTCTGCTACGACTGGGATCGTGAAGTGCGTACCTGTGAACCATCTTATTACAAATGGACACAGTGGATTTTTCTCCAGCTCTTCAATAGTTTTTATAACCGTCAACAACAAAAGGCAGCACCCATTACCGAACTGATCAAAGCATTTGAAGCCAATGGAAATGCAGATCATATTTGTCCGGGTGATAACAGCATTCATTTTACGGCTGCTGAATGGAAAGGATATAGCGAAAAAGAACAGCAGGATATTTTAATGCATTATCGTCTTGCCTTCTGTGGTTATGGTGAAGTAAACTGGTGTGAAGCATTGGGAACTGTATTGGCCAATGATGAAGTGGTAAATGGTGTGAGTGAACGTGGCGGACATCCTGTAGTAAAAAAGAAATTACGTCAGTGGTATCTCCGTATTACTGAATATGCCGATCGCTTATTAACCGGTCTCGAAACCATCGAGTTCAGCGAGGCCATGAAAGAAATGCAGACGAACTGGATCGGAAAATCATCAGGAGCGGAAATCAGCTTCGAGCTACGAGCTGCTAGCTTCCAGCAGGAAAAAAACTCGCAGATAGTNNCCGCCCCGATACCATTTTCGGCGTAGACTTTATGGTGGTGGCGCCGGAGCATGAGTTGATTGAGAAAATTACTACGGCAGAGCAGAAAGAAGCGGTGGAAGCCTATATTACCTATGTAAAAAGCAGGAGTGATCGGGAGCGACAGGCGGAGAAAAAAATTACGGGTTGTTTTACCGGTGCTTATGCCATCAATCCGTTTGATGGAAGAGAAATTCCGGTATGGATATCTGAATATGTATTGGCTGGTTATGGAACGGGCGCTATTATGGCCGTGCCATGTGGAGATGAGCGTGATTTTAAATTTGCACAGCATTTCAATATTCCTGTTAGCAATATTATTGGTGATGCATTTGATGGAAAAGAAGCCAACCCAACCAAAGATGCCATACTCAGTAACAGTGGTTTCCTGAATGGAATGAAAATGCGTAATGCGATTGAAGTAGTGATTAATAAGCTGGAAGAAATGGGTATCGGCAAGCGCAAAGTGAATTATAAAATGCGAGATGCTGCTTTCAGCCGCCAGCGTTATTGGGGAGAACCATTTCCGATTGTCTGGAAAGATGGAATCGCCTACCCGCTTGATGAATCGCAATTACCATTGGAATTGCCCGATGTAGAATCGTATAGCCCCGGACCTGAAGGAGAAGGACCTTTAGCGAATATTCCTGAATGGACCAACCAGTTTGGTGACAAAGGAATTTTAGAGACGAATACCATGCCCGGTTATGCTGGCAGTAGCTGGTATTTCCTACGCTATATGGATCCCCACAACGACAAAAACTTCTGCGACCGCACCATAAGCGATTACTGGAACCAGGTAGATTTATATATTGGTGGAACAGAACATGCAGTAGGACATTTGTTATACAGCCGTATGTGGACCAAAGCATTATATGATCTTGGGCATATAGGTTTTGATGAACCGTTCAGGAAATTGTTGAATCAGGGGATGATACAAGGGAGTAGTAGGTTTGTATTTCGCAAAAAAGGAACACAAGTATTTATTTCAACAGGAATAGCGGACAAAGAAGAAGTTGATCAATTACATGTTGATGTTAATATTGTAGATGGTATTGAATTAGATATCGAAGCCTTCAAAAAGTGGCGTAACGGAGAATATGCCAATGCTGAATTTATTTTAGAAGAAGGCAAATACATCTGCGGCGTTGAAGTAGAAAAAATGTCTAAATCAAAATTCAACACTGTAAACCCAGATACACTGGTTGAAAAATTCGGTGCCGACACATTCCGCATGTACGAAATGTTCCTCGGTCCGGTAGACCAGAGCAAACCCTGGGATACCAAGGGTATTGAAGG
>DPWF01000080.1 GCA_003526435.1 Chitinophagaceae bacterium
ATATATGTTTCGTAATAGTTTGCTTATTTGTTTTGCATCTATCTTATTCCTGTATTGCAACCCTGCTAAAAAAGCACAACGCAATGAACCGGTGAAAACATTCAGCGCCGACAGGGAGTTCAGGGCGGCATGGATCGCCACAGTAGCGAATATTAACTGGCCAAGTAAACCCGGACTAACTGTTGAACAACAAAAACAGGAAGCCATTGAGCAACTTGATTTTCTAAAGGCGCATCATTTTAACGCAGTCATTTTCCAGGTACGCCCGCAGGCCGATGCTTTGTATGAAAGTGCATTGGAACCCTGGTCTTATTATCTCACAGGCAAACAGGGAAAAGCACCGGAACCATTTTATGATCCGCTGCATTTCTGGGTTGAAGCGGCACACGACCGTGGTATGGAACTGCATGTTTGGTTAAACCCATACCGTGCGCATCATAAAGACGGAAAGGAGATCAGCGATCAGTCAATCGTTACAAAACATCCCGAACTGGTCATGAAACTAAAAGAGGGTTACTGGTGGATGGATCCTGCAAGAAAAGAAACACAGAACCATACATCTGCCGTGGTGATGGATCTGGTTAAACGTTATGATATTGATGGTGTTCATTNNTTGCATGCATGGTTTAACCCTTACAGAGCAACAATGACTGCCGCTCAAGTTACTAGTCCAGAACATATTACAAAAAAACATTCAGAACTATTTTATACCTATGGCGGTCAAAAATTATTCAATCCAGGATTGCCTGAAGTAAGAGCTTATATTGTACAAGTTATTTTAGATGTAGTTAAAGGTTATGATATTGATGGTGTTCATTTTGATGATTACTTCTATCCATACCCATCTTACAACGGAACCGATGATTTTCCGGATGATGAAAGCTGGAGAATGTATCAGCAATCAGGTGGTAAGTTATCGCGTGGCGACTGGAGAAGAGACGCAGTGAATACCCTGATTGAAAGATTGTACAGAGAAATAAAAGCAGAAAAGAGGCATGTAAAATTTGGCCTGAGTCCGTTTGGTATCTGGCGCCCGGGTTATCCTGCATCTATTGAAGGATTTGATCAGTACGACCAGTTGTATGCAGATGCAAAGCTGTGGCTGAATAAAGGATGGATCGATTATTTCGCTCCACAGTTATACTGGCCCATTAACCGGATGCCCCAGAGTTACCCGGTTTTATTGGGTTGGTGGCAGCAGGAGAATACCATGCAGCGCCATCTCTGGCCGGGTATCAGTGTAGGAAGAGATACCAGTGCAAAAAACGTCAATGAAATCATGAGCCAGATTATGATTTCACGTGGCATGTTACCGGAAAGTATGGGAGTATTACACTGGAACATTTTCTCCGTTTCAAAAAACCCACCCATGGCAAAAGCATTGATTGACGGGCCATATAAAAAACAGGCATTGGTACCTACAAGTCCATGGCTGGGTACAAATGCTCCTGTAAAACCTGAAATACATGTTGCAACTGAAAGCAATAAAGTAAAAATTACCTGGAAGCATACAGAAGCATCGGCTGTATTTCGTTGGGTGGTTTATTACCGGTATGGAAACCAGCAACGATATCAGATATTGAACAGAAACGAAAGAATGCTGGAGCTTGAACAAGCCATTACTGCTGCCAATAAAGAAAAAATAAACCTGTCGGCAGTTGCTGTAACGGCCATTGACAGATTAGGTAATGAAAGTGCAAAGAGTGAAATGATAAGCTCAACAGGCACTACATGGAATAAAAATTAATCGACTTACCCCTGCCGGGATTTAAATCCCGGGCAGGGGTAATGGAGTTTACGCAGAGATGTTTTAGTCTTGCACAACCAATAATAATCGCACATCTACATTTAAAACCTTCGCTATTTCAAATAAGGTTTCAATCTTAGGCTGTTTAATATTTCTACACCAGTTAGAAACAGTTCCTTCTGTAACATTCAGTTTTGCAGCCAACTCTTTATTGGAAACTCCTTTTTCTGCCAGTACAGCTTTAATTCTATTGTATTTGGTTTCAGACTTAGTTAGATGCTTAGCAGTTAAAATTAATGTATTGAAACAGTACAAACTACATCAAAACGCAATAGAAAGATTCCTAAAATGCAAAAAAATTGTTCTAAAAGAGTTATTTTTTTTGATATTAATTTATTCATATATTTAATTTCCCCCTCGTACCCAGACTCTATGGGTATCGATATTCTGTTTCGTTTTTTATGTGCTTATAAAATTGGCTTTAATTCTATCTATATGCATAAGAGGATCGCCCTTGTTGGTGCTGATAAAGATTTTTTTACTATTGTAAAGAAAAACTTACTTGGGGTTTACCCTAATGTATACTGGCTTGAATTTAATAATGGATTTGAGATTATTAACTATTGCCTTAGTAGCAAAGAATTACCGGAAATAGTTATCACGGAAATGATTCTATTTAAAATTGATGGCATTATTGTAACAGATTATTTAAGCACCTACCTCCCTGATATTAGGGTTGTATGTGTGGTTGATGAACTTGACGGTAATCTAATTAACAATGTTGCAGAGGTTGGTGCAGTTGGGTTGATAAATAAACCAGATCCGAATATACTTTTAAAGATTCTCTATTCGAATGATGATACCTATCGCATCATGAATACTACATTGAATGACATTGACCTAACACATTCTACTATTTATAAAAGCCTGTTCCATTATCGAAATACATTTTTTGAAAAATATGGGATTACAAAAAGAGAGTCATTATTCATTTTATTAAACGCAACGGGTCTTGAATACGGGGAAATTGCAGCATTAATGTTTATTGCAAGGAAAACAGTAGAGAATCTGTTCAATAGCGTGGCAAGAAAATTCGGAATTCAAAACAGGCATAACTTAACTTTATTTTGTATAAGAATGGGGCTTACCAAATTTTCAATAATCAAAGCAGATACGTCCCGAAAAGTAATTTACCATTAAACTAAAAGCACATGTTTAAAAAAGTTCTGTGTACCCTGATCATTTTATCGTCAATTAGTACAGCGATCTGTCAGGACAAGATCAAAATTTTGATTGAATATAAAATGGTTCATGTGGTTGATACCACTCAACCTGCAAATCCACGTATAACCCGCTGTATGTTAATTGCGGGGTCAAACATGTCAGTTTACGATGATTATTACAGGGCGATGCGTTATTTAGGTTATAAAGGAGATGTAGCAATGCGTGTGTACGACAATCAACTAGATATTGTTGAAGCAGCAGCCGGAATATCCTGCGACCAAATATTTACGAATCTAGAAAAAAAGGAGTTGATTACAGGCAACTATTTTGGCAAGGCTTTATACACAAAAGTTGAGCCGCTAACTAAAATAGAGTGGATCATACAACCGCAAAAGAAAAAAATTCTGGAACAGGACTGTCAAAGAGCAACTACCTTCTTTGGAGGTCGTAATTATACAGTCTGGTTTGCTCCGGCCATTCCTATTAATGCTGGGCCATGGAAACTAGGTGGGCTACCTGGGATTATTCTCGCCGTGAATGACGAAAAAAACGAGATTACATTTACCTGCACAAAAATAACCATTCCAGAAGAAGAGGCACCACTTATAACAGCTTCGAAAAAAGCAACACTTTTAAGTACAGCAGAGTTTAATAAAACAAAACAAAAGTTTGCTAATGACCCGCAGGCATTTTATGATGCATCAGATCCGATGGGTTCAATAATGGCTGTTGCTACACCGTTGGGTTTCCAGCCAGACACAAAGACAAAAGTTAAGCCCCGGCCAATGAATAATCCAATAGAAAAAGAATAATCAGAAGATATTTTGGTTAAAAAGGGGGTATCCCCTGTTTTTTTAGACGATGTCAATTTTTACCTTACAAGACATTTAATCACTTTTTTAAATTACTATCATGAGAAAAAAATCAATTTTTAAAGGCATTTTATGTTCGTTGTGTTTTGTGGCACTATCTTCCTTCGCGCCACCAGATTGTAAGTTTACTACCGAACAGGTAAATCATTTTTGCGAGACTAATGAGAATTGGCAGTGTATAATGACGTGGACAGGCGGACCCTGCGCCGGGGAAAGCACAACTTACTCTCAAAAGAAACCAAAATTGTAAGTATCAAAGAACTGGATGCGATATAAATTCTCTATAGTCGCATCCAGTTTTACACCATTATGGTGTATACTTTAATAATTGGCAAAGATAACAATTGCCAGCACTAGGCCTGTTAGTTTATAGAAAGAATTATATACCCGAAACCTTACTTTCTCTTTTATATTTCACATAATTATCTAAGTATGAAACTATTCACGTATACGCTTTTGATTTCTTTAGTAGCGTGTAGTTCTTTAGTACGCAAGCCAAAACCTAAACCGGTTTTTACGCTTAATGATTTTAGTAAAACAGTAGAATTAAAAGGGGAACAAATAACTCTGCGTGGTATTGAATTTCCTACAAGGTTAACGGTTATACCCGAGAAAGGTATTTTCATGTGTTTTGAAGGCGAGTATCTATCAAATAAAAAATTGCTTCATATTTATTCTATTGATTCTATTAAATTGTTAAGATCTGTTATAAATATCGGGGCTGGTGATGGAGAGGTTTTAGGTGCATTTCAGCTTCAATACGATAACCGTAATGGTGGTGAGGTTTATATTACAGATGCTCAAAAACAACAGATTATTGTATATAAAGTGGATTCATTAATAGCTGGAAAAGAAAAATCTTTTAAAATAATTGGAAAACCTTTTTCCGGACGCATTAGTTTCTCTATGAATGATAACAGGCTGGCCAGAGCAGTAGTTATTGATACGTCATATAATTTTGTGGATATCCGACAAAGCGCTTTAAACGATTCCCGGATGTTATTTAATAAATACCGCAGCGATTTTTCAGTTAGTGACAGTTTCGGACTTTATCCTCCAACAACAGAGGAAGTTCCTGCACATTTACTTAGTCAGGTACTTATTGGTTGTCTCAGCGGATCTACAGACAATAAATATCTGGTTTATACAGCCCTTTCTGCAGATTATTTATCTGTATATGATACAAAGGGTAAAATGATAGCATCTGCTATCGGTCCCGGAGAATTAGATGTTAGTTACAAAATACAAAAAAAAGGCGATGGGGAACGGATCATTCCTTCATCGGGACGTTATGGATATGGAGGTAATGCAAGAATAAATAAAGGTACTATCTATGCATTATACAATGGGAAGAGCATGAAAACTTCCGGTCCTGCCAGTTATCACTCAACTGAATTATTTCAGTTTACCTACAAATTAAATCCTACTATCCGATACAAACTTAATATACCCATTTCTAGTTTCGATATTGATTGGCGTACCAAGCGTTTATACGGGATAAACAAAGAAGGATCAACGCCTCAACTTGTTATTTTTCAGTTATGAGAACAAATAATGGTAAAATAGGGCTGTTGATTTTCTTGTTATTTCTTCAACTGATTATTAATTGCGGTTGTCAAAGGCACTCAGGAAAAAAAATAACTGATAAAGAATTATCAGTTATTGAATCATCATGTCCGAAACAGATGTACCCTGTTAATTTGTATTATCTGGATGGTAATTGCTCTTTCTGTTTGGCAAAAGCAAAAGATTTTGATGATCGAAATGCGAGCAATGGAGTCGGAAGTGTCATTGTCTTTGCGACATCAAATCCCACTATGACCAAATTATATATCCAAGAAATAGCACTACGATCCTGTGTTATGTTAGATTCTAGTAATACTTTTGTAAAATCATTCACACTCAATAGTAGGTATGAAATTTCAGCAAAAGGAGAAGTCTTATCTGAAAGTGCTGATAAATAAGACCGCTAAGGAATTTCTCTTTTTCTTTAGCCTTTAAAACCAGACCCGGTGCCGCTACACAAAATATTACTCATTTTTATTTTTGGTATAGCTGCTGATCACTTGCACGCGCAAGTGTTAGTGAATGGCTCCGTAACTGATAGCCTTGGAAAACCTTTGCAATCAGTAAGCATTACGCTAAAAAAATTAGACGGAACTGTATTGGCCTTCGACATTACGAATAATCTTGGAACATATAAAATACAGTATGGGGGAGTATACGTGAAAGATAGTTTGATAATAGAGGCCAATGCTATTGGCTTTAAAAAAGAATCGGTACTGGTTAAATCTGCTGCACAGGTAACTAATTTTAAACTAATTGCAACTGCTGAGAGCTTACCAAATGTTACAGTTCAGAATAACAAACAAATGTTGAGAAAAGAAGGAGATACACTGAATTATGATGTAGCTTCTTTCAGCAATAAACAAGACAAAACCATTGGCGATGTAATAAAAAAATTACCCGGTATTGAAGTGGCAGAGAATGGGCAGATATCTTATGGTGGAAAACCGATCAACCGTTTTTATATTGATGGAGATAATTTACTGGATGGCAAATACAATATAGCTACTAATAGTATACATAACGATATGGTAGCAAAAGTGCAGATATTGGAAAATCACCAACCCCTAAATGTCTTAAAGAATGCCTCAATAAGCGAATTGGCTGCAATGAATATTGTATTGAAGCCCAATGCGCGAATAAAAGTGGTGGGTTCTGGTGATTTAGCAGTGGGTACACCTGATGTATACAATGGTACCGTAAATGCTATGCTATTTAGAAAGAAGGTGAAATTTATCAATTACCTTAAAATAAATAACACAGGTGTTGACCTGCATAATGAAATCATTAATCATTTCGATCTTGAAAACCAATCCCTACCAAATCTCTTGAGTGCCGCCATTGGTGGCAACCCTGATCTTTCCAGAAAAAGATGGCTTTTTAATAATGCTGCTTTAATTAATGTAAACGATTTGGTTAATCTGAAAAAAGACCTTCAGTTACGAATCAATTGTCATTACCTGTATGATCGACAGTATCAAACTTCACAATACGCATCTACCTTTTTTCTGCCAAATGATACCATCCGTTATGCAGAACAGCAGAATAGTAGAATGGTAAATAATAGCTTTAATTCACAGTTCACGCTAACGGCTAACAGTAAAGATTATTACCTGAATAATGTTACCATAATTGATAATACACCTTCCAATGTAACTGCTCATTTGGCAGCAACATCGAATAATAATATCAGCCAGCAATTAGGCGGAACCATTACCAATCTTTCAAACAAATTCAACATCATTCAAAAATCAAAAAAAGGAACTTTGTGGGAAGCATATTCTTTTATCAATAATATTAATAATCCAGCTACATTGCAAGTGCAGCCGGGTATGTATGAGGCCCAGTTAAATAATAATATTCCTTATGCCGGGTTGATACAGCAAGCAGTGGTTCCAACTTTATTTACCAATAACTATATTGCTTTTAGTATTGTTCATCCTAAATTTCAACAGAATTATAAAATTGGATTTAATTATCAGGATCAGGAACTGAATTCTATACTAGAATCGCAGCAGCTAAATGGTAGCAAAGCATTGGTAGCAGACAGTTTTAGGAATAATCTCAATTGGAGCAGGTTAAAATTATACGCTCAGGCAGATTTTACTTATACCAGTGGCCCCATAACATTGCGTGTAAATATTCCGGTTACTTATCAGGATACAAAATATAAGGGACGTTTGGTACAGAACCGTCTGGTTAATCTACCTGTCTCACCAAGATTGAGTGTGCGATATAATACCGGCAAAGAAAGTTCTATATCTGTTAATTATAGTTATACAAATGGTTGGGCTAATATAGATCAGGTATATGATAGTTATTTGATGAATAATTATCGTTCTTTTTATACGAATGGGAGCTTGCTTAACGAGTCTCAGGCACATTCAGTTGCACTAGCCTATATGTATAAGAATACCTTAAAGGTGTTTTTCTTTTCATTGGGGGGGAGTTATTCAAAAAATACAAATAATACCATCAATGATGCACAGATCAGTTCATTGGCACAACAATCTAAACTGATCCCATTTCAGAATATTTCTAATAGTTCTCAATTGTATGGAACCATTAGTAAATATATCTTTCCATTTCGTACAAGCATTGGCACCAGAATTTCCTGGAACAGATCACTTAGCAATCAATTACAGAATGGTGATCTGCTGCGGATACAAAATGATAATTATTTAGGAAGTATAAATATAAATACAAGGGTCGGTTCCTGGTTAAATATGAGCTATACAGGTTCTTATATAAGGTACGGTGGTAAACCAGTACAGAGCAAACAACCCAATCCTTCTTCATCTCGTGTAGAAAAGTGGCAACATGATATTAGTGCTAGTTTTACTTTCTCTAATAAATTTTATGTAAAGATGGGTGGAGAAAATTCACGCTATTATTTACCTGGTTCAGGTAAGAGGAGTTTTACCTTTATCGACGCATCCTGTACCTATAAACTAAACAAACTGAAAACCGATATTGAATTGTCTTTGACCAATTTGGCCGGTATAGATACCTATGGAACGGCTACTTTAACTTCTAACAGTATTATAGAAAGTAGTTATCTCATCCGTCCAAGAATGGCGATGGTAAAGTTTTATTTTAGGTTTTGATCGTGATTATTTGACTAGAATAACTTATTACGCCTAACTGCTAGCGTTCCTCATTCTCTTTAATTTCCTCAAAATCACATCTGCTATCTGAGACCGCTAAGGGCATTAACGCAATCATAACCCTGCCCCGGACTTAAGTCCGGGGCAGGGTTATGCAATAAATTAATTGTATATTAAAGTTTAAAATCTCCTCATGAAGCGTCTTGCTCTCTTCTGCTTCCTTATGATATTGATCAAACAACATACAGCAGCACAAAATAAGTACGATCAATACCCTGTTTACAAAGGCAATGATCTGGGTTTAACTTATACCAGTCAGTCATCTGTATTCCGCATCTGGAGCCCACCTGCTGCTGAAGTAGAGTTAAGATTATATAAAGAAGGATCAGGCGGGCAACCATATAAGGTAATGCCCATGCAAAAAGCCGAATCGGGTACATGGGTATTAACCGAAAAAGAAAACCTGAAGGGATATTTCTATACCGTTCGCACAAAAATTAACGGAAAATGGAGCGATGAAGTAACCGACCCTTATGCCAGGGCCGTTGGTATTAACGGACAGCGTGCGATGGTGGTTGATTTGAAAGAAACCAATCCTGATGGATGGAACAAAGACAGAAGCCCGAATTTCTCAGATAAAAACTTAGCTACTGATGCTGTTATTTATGAATTACACATTCGCGATGCAACCATTCATTCATCATCCGGTGTTCAGCATAAAGGAAAGTTTTTAGGACTGGCAGAAACGGGAACAAAAAATGCCGCCGGCCTGTCAACCGGTCTTGATCATATAAAAGAATTAGGGGTTACGCATGTTCATCTCCTGCCTTTCTATGATTATAATTCTGTGGATGAAACAAAAACCGGTCAGTACAACTGGGGTTATGATCCTGTTCATTACAATGTACCCGAAGGGTCTTATAGCACCAATGCCGCAGATGGCACGACCCGTATTCGCGAGTTGAAACAAATGATTCAGGCTTTTCATAAAAAAGGATTGAGGGTGGTGATGGATGTGGTGTATAATCATACGGCGCTGACAGAAACCTCCAATTTCAATCAACTGGTACCGGGTTATTATTACCGACAGAAAGCTGACGGCAGTTTTTCAGATGCCACTGCCTGTGGTAATGAAACAGCCAGCGAAAGAGCCATGTTCCGGAAGTTTATGCTGGAGAGCGTTCTTTACTGGGTGAAAGAATACCATATTGATGGTTTTCGTTTCGACCTGATGGGGGTACATGATATAAAAACCATGAACCTTATTTCAGATACACTCCATAAAATAAAACCCGATATATTGTTATATGGTGAAGGCTGGACGGCGGGTGCTTCCCCTTATCCCGAAGAACAAAGAGCCGTAAAAAAGAATGCTCATTTACTAAAAGGCATTGCGGTATTCAGCGATGATATACGTGATGGCATTAAAGGAAGTGTGTTTGATATTAAAGACAGGGGTTTTGCCACAGGAAAAACAAGCAATGCGGAGTCAGTAAAATTTGGCATTGTAGCATCCGGCAAACATGTGCAGATTGATATGAGCAAAGTAAATTATTCAAAACAACCCTATGCATCTGGCCCGAATAATGTAATTACGTATGCAGAGTGCCACGATAATAATATTCTCTGGGATAAAATTGCTTTATCTGTACCTGAAGCATCAGAAGCAGACAGGAAGAAAATGCACGAGTTGGCATTAACGATTGTACTCACTTCACAAGGCATTCCTTTTTTACATGCTGGTTCAGAGTTTCTGCGTTCCAAGTTCGGAGAAGAGAATTCTTATAATAAAGGTGATAGTGTAAATGCTATCCGCTGGGATTTGAAAACGCAACACCTGGATACGTATGAGAAAATAGCAGGTCTTATTCAAATGCGGAAAGAACACGTCGGATTCAGGCTGAGAAGTTCAAAAGAAATTAACGGAAGAGTTGGGTTTAAAAAACCAGATGAGGATGGACTGATTATATATGAATTAAATATGGAAGGGTTTGCTAATCGAAAAACAGAAAATTGGACTGCCGCAAGGCTTGTTTTTAATGGAACAGGTTCTGCAAAAATTATTGAAGGGGTGCAAGGTTGGACAGAAGTACGATCAGGAAAATTGTCACCTAAACCAATTGAGGCAACAAATGTGCGGATAGGCCCATTTGAATCGTTAATTTTAGCTCAAAAGTGGGTTGACTTTGAAAAAGACTTAATTGATTTTCTAAAGAACCACAAACGCGGATAACCCTATATTTGCACAAAATAAACACAGGTATGACCATTGAAAGTTTTAAAGAACTGGCCCACGAAAAGAAACTGTTAGAGTTAAAACACAACGGTGAGCTGCTGGGTCCATATGAGCGCAGAAGCGAAAACGGTGACAGTAAAACGCCCGGTGATATTTTTACCCTCTATGCGTTTTGGGTGTTTTTGAGTGAAGATGAGAAAATGATCATCCCCACCCGCAGAAACCCACTGTACAAGGAAGAGGAAGAAGCATAACCAGGGCTTTCTTTTATACATAGCCACAGGCGTATCGGATGAATGGCAATATTTCCCATTGTAATCTTTTACGACTGTGGCTATATTTATGCAGTAAAGCCAACACATGCCCTACCAACTACCTGCAGCCATTGTAAAAAAACAATTACACTACGATCTTATTGGTAAAGATTCGCAAAGAGGTATTACCCTCAGTTATGGCTGGCTCGCCAACCAATGCGGGCATTGTATGCTGGGGTTTATTCCCACCCACATGCTATACCTGCTTTTATCGCGGGTGTTTCATGTAAAGGGGGCATCGTGGAAAGCTGCTGTAAGTATTGCCTTGTTCTGGACTCTTTTTGAAATTTACAATGTCGTAAAACCCATCCGTCAGCAAAAAAAAGAAGGCGCATTATTTGAACCCGACTGGAAGAATATTATTCATGATACAGCAACCGATCTTGGTTTTTTTGCCACCGGCGCATTACTGGCGGGTATATTTTTAGGATTTAACTGGTACCTGCTTGCCGGTCTTTTAATAGTAGGTGTTGTACTGATCAAACCATCCAAACACTGGTACTATACCAAAATATTTCAGCAGGCAGCAGAATTTCCATTTCAGTTCAGACTGAGCCAATGGAACTGTAATATGGGTGAGACCGATCGAAAAACGGTTTTGCAGTTTTTAGATCGACCAAAAGCCGGTTATCATTTATTGATAACGGGAGCATACAGAACGGGTAAAACATCGCTGGCAGTGGCCATTGCCAATGAGTGGTCTATCCGGCACAGAACAGCTAAGTATGCAACGGCTATCAAATTATTCAGTTGGATGGTTGAATCCGATTTATTGGAACCAACAGTGCCATCTAATCTCTGGAACTGGCGACAGGCCGATTGTCTGGTAATAGATGATCTCAATACCGGATTAGCGCATTCGGGAGAATTGATTTCTCCTGCAGTGTTTTTACAACACATGAAGGAAGGAAGTTATGCCACACAAAACCTTGCAGCCTTACAACAGTTAAATACCATCTGGGTGCTGGGAGATATAGCGTCTGTGTCTGCACAAACCTTACAAAACAGTTGGCAGCAAATGTTATCTGGTATGGGTATTCCTGCAGACAAAATAATAGAAATCGATCTTAGCCGTTCTGCCTGAAACCATTATCAGGGAAGAATATGATTATCGTAGGCAAAACTTACCAGATGGGTAAGGCTTTTAACATCAAAGCGTTTGTATAAAGGAATGATTCTTTTTTCAATGGCCGATTGTGAAACATTGAAGCTGTTGGCAATTTCTTTGAAAGAAAAACCTTTCGCCACCAAAGCCAGTGCTTCTTTTTCTTTATTGGAAATGGCGTATTGGTAAAATAAAGTCTTATTCAATTCTTCTTCAAAACCTGATTTCTCAGGTCCGAAAGCAGCATACCGCATTACTTTACCAAACGTAACACTTCTGTTTACCTGGAAACGACCAATGATGGACAATACTTTCCCATCAGCATGTTCAAAAACACCTACCCTTGCCACAATAGGAACTTCAGTTCCGTTTTTGTGCATTTTCTTCGACTCGATCATGAAACTGTATTTATCGAGATCGGTGGTTGTTTTATGAATAAACATGAGTGCCTTATCATTTACTTCATGTACAAATGGAGCATATGCAGGAGCTGTCATGTTTACTATCTTCAACATGGTTATTTCATCATCCTTATAACCCAATACTTCTTCCCAGCCGTGTGCATAAATCATTCTGCCTTTTGCAAAGGAGTAGATATAAATTCCTTCTTCCGGAAATTTGGGAATGGTTTCATTGAAATGTTTCACCTCCTCTGCAGAAAGATCGGCAGGGATATCTGTGATAAAACTTTTCGAATAGTTGCCTAATCCTGTTGGCGCTGTCTGGTTCATATCATTATCTGAAAACGATCCTTTCCGGCACGCACCTGCGTCTTTTCACAGTTGACTTGTTTCCCAAGCCAGTGTAATTTTGGTTCTAGAAAGGAGGGGTTATTAAACTTCGTCCGTTTAACAGTTTAAAATTAGTGATCATATGCTAATACACCAAGAAACTGTGATTCCTCCTATCTCTTTGATAATCAGGCATTAGCCTTTATCGAATAAACCCTGGTAGGACTGTTACTGATCACGTCGGGGGGTGTGATCCGGTAACAGCCCTTGGGTTGAGCAAGCAATCATTCATCCTATGTAAGCCTTTCCCCCATCTGAAAGGGTGGGCAAAGACCCGGATAAAGCCTATCCGGGTCTTATTTTTTGAAGTGATTCAGCAAGCAGGAAATTTTTAGTTGAAGGGTAATCAGTATAACATTTTCGATACACATAAATGATACGATCATGGCACTGGCCCAATTCAAAATTTTTTCTCCGGATGAATTTGATGCCTACCTAAGTAGTTCAATATTCTCCAGAACAATAAAAATTATTCAAAACCATCATACCTGGCGACCCGGTTACACGCATCTCACCAACCAGCGGGGAGAAATGTATTGGCTTGAATCGATGCGATCGGTACATATTAACGATCGCAAATGGAGTGATATTGGTCAACACATCACCACATTTCCATCCGGTAATATTGCATTATGCAGACCTATTGATCTGGTACCAGCAGGTATTCGTGGCGCGAATACAGGTGGTATATGTATTGAACATTTTGGAAATTTTGATACAGGCGCAGATCAGATGACGGAAGCTCATCGCAACTCCATCATCAGGCTGAATGCCATGTTGTGTAAACGGTTCAAACTGCAGCCCAATCCATCTACCATTGTTTATCATCATTGGTATGACCAGAAAGGGAAAAGATTTGCAGATGAAAAAATTAATTCGGGTCTCGTGGGTAATGAACAGAAAACCTGTCCCGGAACGGGATTCTTTGGTGGCAATACCATTACTGCTGCACAAACCAATTTTTTACCACTGATTGCTGAAGCGATGAAAGATCAGGTTGTAACACCGGTTGTTCAGCCAAAGATGAAAAAAGTAAAAGCATCGGCATTAAACATTCGTTCTGGTCCCGATAAAAATTCACCTGTTCTGCGTGTGGTTCCAAAAGAAACAGAATTGGCCGTGTACCAGGAAAGAGATGGCTGGAGTAAAATCAGCAATACATCGAGCGAATGGGTATTTAGTAATCTGTTAATCTGATCACCAACACCAATAAATCATGGAAAAAAATACATTCGGATTCCTGCAGGCAAAAACATGGAGCGGACGGGAATGGTTGCTGGTGCTTTGTTTTTTATTGGGTATTACTGTTCTTGTCTATGTATGCACACACAGCATCTGGAAAGGAAACCAGTATGTACAACTCGATAAAAAGCAGTTGCAACTGGTATATAAATACCTTGCTTACGACAGCAGTTTACAGGTAAAAGACAGTTCAAGAAATGTTCCCAACCTGAAACGTAATTTGTTCATTGATCATTTTTTGCGAACAGAATTGCATCAAAAAATTAATCGCCAGCAACTCAGCGAAACCATGTCGCTGCTGGCACAAATGAAAAATCAGGATATAACAGATTATCTCTCAGATAAAAAATTTCTGGTTAGTAGTCCATTCTGGTTAACCGGTAACAAAACTTATCTGGAAGCATTTTTCTGGAGCCTGATGGGTGTGTTGGTGAGCCTGGTGTATTATGTAAGTATTGCCAATGCAAAAAGTCTGAATNNTAGCAGGAACAGAAGATAGTGGCAGTTTTGATCCAGCAGAAATTTCGGGGCAGGTGGCCAAAATGTTTTATGCGCCTGCCTGTACCATTGTACTGGTGTTAGGGTATCAGTATCTCACAGATACCAATGATAATATGA
>DPWF01000167.1:0-3465 GCA_003526435.1 Chitinophagaceae bacterium
GAATGTACCTTTTTATGATAAGGATATAGCGATGGCTGTAGCAGAAGTGGTGCAGGGAATCAGCTCCGGAACATCAAAAAATAAAAACCTCTGTATAAGTGCCACAGGTGCACATGGTTTGATTGAAGCACACAAAGACCCCGATTTTAATCGCGTACTACAGGATTTTCATCTGAACCTTCCAGATGGGATGCCCGTGGTCTGGATCGGAAGACTGAAAGGTGCTTCACAGATGCGGAGATGTTACGGACCTGATTTTTTTGGAGAACTGATGAGATCAACAGCCAATCTGCCCATCCATCATTTTTTTTGTGGAGGAAAAGAAGGTGTTGCAGCGGAATTAAAGGAAGTGGTAAGGCTGAAATTTTCCAATCATCGTGTATCCGGTCATTATTCTCCTCCCTTTCGGGAAATGACAGATGTTGAAATGCGTGAGCTGGGGCAGCAAATTACAGCATCAGGTACTCATATAGTTTGGATTGGTATCAGTACCCCCAAGCAGGAAAAATTTGCCAAAAGACTGGCTCAATTTGTTCTGACTGATTGTATCATTACGGTGGGTGCGGCCTTCGATTTCCATACTGGCAGGTTAAAACAGGCCCCTAAATGGATGCAAAATGCCGGTCTGGAGTGGTTTTTCAGGCTTTTGATGGAGCCTAAACGCCTGTATAAACGGTATTTTGAAATAGTTCCCAAGTTTATCTGGTTGAATATCAAAGAATTTATAGATTTTTACATTTATAAAAAGAGGCATATATGACTATGAAGAAAGTGCTGGTATGCGGAGCAGGCGGGTTTATAGGGGGGCATTTGGTGAACAAACTCAAGGCAGAAGGCGCCTGGGTTCGTGGGATCGATATTAAAGAACATGAATTCAGTTCATCCAATGCTGATGAGTTTATACTTGGAGATCTTACAGAACAGAGTGTTGTAAGACATGCAGTAGACATGCGCTTTGATGAAATATACCAACTGGCTGCCGATATGGGTGGTGCGGGTTATATTTTTACCGGTGAAAATGATGCCAATGTAATGCATAATTCAGCGAGCATTAACCTGAATATTTTACAACAGGCGCTGAAAACGGGATCAAAGAAAATATTTTACTCTTCCTCTGCCTGTATTTATCCGGCCTATAACCAAACAGACCCCAATAATCCAAAATGCTCGGAAGATTCAGCTTATCCTGCTGATCCTGACAGCGATTATGGTTGGGAGAAATTGTTTAGTGAACGCCTCTACCTTGCCTTTGGCCGTAACCATGGTATGAATGTAAAAATTGCCCGCTTCCACAATATTTTCGGACCAGAAGGTACCTGGACAGGGGGGAAAGAAAAAGCACCGGCTGCTATTTGCCGAAAAGTTGCAGAAACACCTGACGGTGGCCACATTGAAGTGTGGGGCGATGGTAAACAAACAAGATCTTTTCTTTATATTGATGAATGCCTGGAAGGTGTCTCAAGACTGATGGAGTCTGATTTAACTGGTCCTTTTAATATTGGATCAGAAGAAATGGTAACACTGAATCAGCTTGCTGAAATGGTTATTGGTATTTCAAAAAAGAATGTTTCCATCAATAATGTACTTGTACCTCACACGGGTGTAAGAGGACGAAATTCAGACAATAACCTTATTCAGAAAAAGTTGGGGTGGAGCCCATCTGCTCCATTGGTTAAGGGGCTTGAAGAAACATATCAATGGATTGCAACCCAGGTAAAAACCGCTTACACTCCCAAACATGAAAAAGTAGTGGCGGGCGTGGAGTAAATGTAATTAACCGGATAATAAATAGTAGTAACGCAGGGTAATACCTGCGTTTTGTTTTAGGAATAAAAAACCAGTGTCGTTTATATTTAACATCTAACATATCGATAGCAAATGATTTTTATTAGAAAGTATATATCAATGGTGCTCCTGTTTGTATTTTTTCAACAAATACTTATGGCCCAACCTGTTTACGAACGCCATACATATGAAGTGTACAATTATCTCTACAGGCTCGCACAAAAAGGAATTGTGGAGTTTAATGATAATATAAGACCCCTTAGTAAAACCTATATTAATTCTGTATTGGATTCAGCAGCAGTTAGAATAGCTGAATTAAGTGAAACAGAAAAAAAAGAACTGGCTTTTTATCAGCGGGAGTTTAAAGAAGGTGAACGTAAACGTATGATGTCTGCAAAAGGAGATGGATTTACGTTGTATGCAGATCCTGTTTTAACAGCTTCCTCTACGAATGGAAAAGGTATAGATGTAAAGTCAACCAGCCTCGGTATTAATTTCTGGGGTAAAATTGGTAAGAACCTGGGTTATCAGTTTTCCTTTCATGATATCAATGAAAAGGGGAAGGGACTTGATACTTCAAAAAAATCGCTATTTGCCGGAGCTACCACTGGTATTGTGAACCAAAGTCCGTTTGCTACCAATAGCGCAAGTTTCACTGAATTGAGGGCCAATCTCCGATACGAATTTAAAAAAGGGGCGGTAAGTGTAGGGCAGGATTATTTATTGTGGGGATATGGGGAAGCCGGTCGTCTGGTATTGTCTGATAAAGCACCTGTATATCCATATATCAGGCTCGATTACCAGCCATTACCCTGGCTGAAATTTAACTATACACATGCATGGCTGCGGTCGAATATTGTTGATTCATCGCGTTCTTACCCTATTCCAACCGGTAACGGTTACAGGACCGTTGAAATTTCGAAATACATGGCTTCGCACAGTATTGATATTCATCTTACCAGAAAACTCATTTTATCGTTGGGTGAATCAATAATATACAACGACCGCCTCAATATCGGATACCTGGTTCCCATCATGTTTTTCAAAGCCATTGATAATAATTCAAACTCAACTTTTCTGGAGCGAGGATCAAATGGTCAGTTCTTTTTTCAGTTAAGTTCCAGGAACCAGCTAAAAAATACGCATTTGTATGGCACCCTTTTTATTGATGAAGTAAAACTGACCGGACTCTTTAATAAAACCAAACAGCGTAACCAACTCGGATACACGGTTGGTGGCTCTCTCACAGATATAGGCGGCATCAATTATTTAACCCTTGGGGCGGAGTACACGCGTGTTCGTCCATTTGTGTACAGGAATATTTTATCTGCACAGGATTATGTTCACCAGGGCTATCTGATGGGCGACTGGATAGGTAGTAATGCTGATCGGGTGATTGTTTATTCACGTTACACACCATTNNCCAAGATTAAAACTCTATGCCCGTTATACCCATCTTCGTAAGGGTGGGCCGGGTACACTGGATCAACAATACAATCAACAACCACAACCTCCGTTTCTATTCAATTTCCAGCAGCGTTCGGATGAATTTTTATTCAATGTCTCCTACGAGCCTATTTATCGACTTTACCTGAATATGCAGGCAAGAAGATTTGATACGCAAAATATATTCAGTATGGGATTAACATATGGACTGTGAGAGGAAGAGAACAGAAGAAT
>DPWF01000167.1:3482-5285 GCA_003526435.1 Chitinophagaceae bacterium
TCTGTTTCTCTGTTCTTCTGTTTCAATACGCATTTTCATCTCCTTTAATCATATTCACAATGGTCTGGAAAATGATCTGACAGTCGAGCCAGAAGCTCCAGTTTTCAATGTACCAAAGATCGTAGTTGACCCGTTTGTGCATGTCGTCGGGGTGTGTGGTTTCGCCACGGCTCCCATTTACCTGAGCCCATCCGGTGATGCCCGGTTTTACCAGGTGTCGAAGCATATAGTTGGGAATAATATCTTTTGATTCCAACGACAAGGGTATCGGGTGTGGTCTGGGGCCTACAACCGACATGCTTCCGGTTAGCACATTGATAAACTGTGGAAGCTCGTCTAAACTTGTCTTTCTTAAAAAACGTCCCACACTGGTAACACGTTTGTCGTTCCGTTTTGCNNTCCATTCCCGCCCTCATCTTCGTCTTTTCGCATGTACATGGTTCTGAATTTATAGCAGATGATCTTTCTGTTATTCAATCCCCATCTTTCCTGTTTAAATAAAATCGGACCACGGGAGTTCAACTTAATGGCAATGGCAATAATGGGAGCCAGCCAGCTATAAATCAATACAAGAAAAACAATCGAAAATAACATGTCGAACATCCTTTTGAAAAACCTGTTTTCTGCTTCATCAAGCGGAAAATAACGCAAGCCTACTACGGGGAAACCCGCGTAGTTGGTTACTTTAAAAGAGGGGAGTCCGTGTCTGCCGAAATCCTGTATGATGTTTACTCTTTTTGTATTTTTCTCGCATATGTCAATTACATAGTCAATCTTCTCTGTTTCATCGTTGGGTAATGCTAGAAAAACCTCATCAATATTATTATGCTTTAATAAATCGGGGAGTTGTTGTAACTGCCCTAAATATTTTCCATTGAATGAATGATGTTCTGTATCATCTATTACACCTACAAGATTGTATTTAAGACTATTGTTTAAAATACCTGTTCTATAGAAATTGGCCGCAAGAGCGCCTGCACCAACAATGAGAATATTTTTTTCATATTTATACTGTTTGCGAATGAATGCTACAGTAACCCTGAAAAAATATTTCTGAAACGGAATGGTTGCAAAAATCAGTATGTGGTAATAAAATACCAGTGAGCGGTAAACGTAAAAATCTTCATAAAAGAGGAAGAGTAAAAAAATGAGGAGCAGTAAGTGTGTAGCAAGATGACGAAGAAAAACCGTCATCTCCTGTGAAAAGGAAAAAATGGTGATTTCTCCATACAATAAAAAAATTCGTGCGCTGATATACCAGATCAATAAGCTACTGCCGAATATGATGACAAGCGGAGGCCATAAAATATGTAAAAATTTCCCGGTGTCTATAAACGATGCCACTGCAAAACAAAGCAGCAACAGGATAAAATCCAGTATAATTCTGACTAAGTAATTAATTTGGTTTCCTTTGAACATCTCCAGGATGGATTTAGGTGCAATATATAACCTTATTATTATATCAGGAGGTCGACGCCAGTTTACCTGTTTCATAGATACAACAGAAGAATTGGCGCTGCTTTAAGATTTATATGTAGCCTACATTTATTAGTTTTGCCGCTATGTCAGTATCTGTACGGGTAAGAATTATCAATAAGTCGGAAAACTCTTTACCTGATTATGCAACATCCGGGTCATCAGGGGTTGATATCAGAGCCCATCTTGAACACCCGATCACTATTAAGCCTTCTGAGCGCATATTGGCCCCAACCGGGCTCTTTGTTGAAATTCCGGTCGGTTACGAAATCCAGATCCGTCCCCGCAGTGGCCTGGCCATTAAACAGGGCATCACCTGTTTAAATA
>DPWF01000289.1:0-1892 GCA_003526435.1 Chitinophagaceae bacterium
CAGCTTTCTTTTACATCACACCAAACACAACCCACATCACAGCCACCCAGCCTGATAAAATAAGCTGCACGTCCCTGGTGAAAACCTTCACCCTGTAGCGTATAGAACGCTTCCATGACGGGCAATGTGCTGGTATGTGGTAGGTTGGTAGTGATAGGTATGCGTTTTAGTTTGAATTAAATGGCACCATAGCTGGATTCATCGACTATTGACTATTCATTCTTTGCTCGTAAGCCTGCATGGTATTTTTCAATAACCCTGCAATGGTCATCAATCCAACGCCACCGGGTACCGGTGTGATGGCGGATGCTTTGGCTGCCACTTCATCGTATGCTACATCGCCTTTAATGCGAAAACCTTTTTTGGCTGTGCTGTCTTCCACACGGGTAATACCTACGTCTATAATTACTGCACCTTCTTTTACCATGTCGGCAGTTACAAAACCTGGCCTTCCTAATGCGGCCACAATAATATCGGCCTGTAAACAAAGTTCTTTCAGATTGGGTGTATGTGAATGGCAGATGGTAACCGTGCAATTACCCTGTTTCAGGTTGCTGCTTAATAAAATACTCATGGGTCGCCCTACAATATTGCTTCTCCCTATTACAACAGCGTGTTTGCCTTTGGTTGGAATATTAAAATGTTCCAGCATAAGCATAATACCATAAGGAGTAGCCGGAATAAAAGTAGAAAGTCCCTGCACCAGTTTACCCACATTTACCGGATGAAAACCATCTACATCTTTTGCAGGATCAATGGCTTCAATTACTTTCTGTTCACTGATTTGTTTGGGTAATGGAAGTTGTACCAGAATGCCATCAATAGAAGGATCTTCATTTAAACGGCTGATTGTTTGAAGCAAAGTGGCTTCATCAATATTTTCATCCAGTCTTACTAAAGTTGATTCGAACCCTGTTTCTTCACAGTTTTTTACTTTACTGGCCACATAGGTTTCGCTGGCGCCATTATTGCCTACCAGTATAGCAGCTAAATGCGGTTTTCTTTTGTTTTCGGCAGCAAGGGAGGCCGTTTTTATTTTCAAGGATTCTTTTACTGCAGCGGCTGCAATTTTGCCATCTAATACTAACATGCCGCAAAAGTATTTAAATACAACAGGACTTCCTTTTTCTGATTGAAAAAGCTGGAGTTAAGACTTAAATATTTTCTTTGTTCTTTTAAAAAGTGCAGTAATAATGGCCCAATAGTCTTTGTTTACAAGCTACTGCCCGGAAAAAATCCATTTTATATCTATTTCGTATATGTTGTTTTTGCTGTAGTATCAAAAAAATAGTATTTCCCATTTTTACATATTTCCTTTTTTTATCTCATAATTATTTGAAAATCAATAGTGTAAAGAAAAATGTTAAAAAAAATAGAATTTTTATGATCGGCTGAACGAAAACATTCCTACCTTAACGCTTAGAAATTGTTAAATCTTTTTAACAATTATTCTTCATTCTAAAATAACGCACATGAGAAAAAGTCTAACACTGTTAGCTGCTGCATTGCTGTGGACACTATCCAGCTTTGCACAAACAGTGGTGGTACAGGGTCAGGTGTCTGACGACAGAGGCCCCATACCAAACGCCACTATTCAGGAAAAAGGCACTAACAATGCCGTTAAAGCCGATGAAGTCGGCAAATTCAGTCTAAGAGTTAAGCAGGGCGCAAAAATCACGGTTTCGGCCATCGGGCATGAGACCTATGAGTTTACTGCTTCATCTGCTTACCAAAACATTACCATCAAAACACTGGCTGGCGAGCTGGAGGAAGTATTTGTAACGAGCGCCTTCGGTGTAAAAAAATCACAGCGTACAACACCATTCAGTTCACAGGTTATCAGCGACGAAAAACTGAATGTAATTCGTCAGCCCAACCTGAACAATGCATTT
>DPWF01000289.1:1915-6479 GCA_003526435.1 Chitinophagaceae bacterium
GTTCAGAGGACAATCTTCTGCCAAACTGAATGATCAGGGTTTCCTGCGTATTCGTGGTGGTGGATCATTGGGCGATGCCGCAGCTATATATGTGGTAGACGGTACCATTACCAACTCTTTTGATATTAATCCGGATGATGTTGCAGATATTACTGTATTAAAAGGTGCGAATGCAACCGCATTGTTTGGTAGCCGTGCGGGTAATGGTGCAATCATCATTACAACCAAAAAAGGTACTAAGGCAAAAGGCGTAGGTGTGGAAGTAAACCAATCAATCACTTTCGACCGTTCTGTTTTCCTGCCACAATACCAAAATGAATACGGTGGTGGTGATGGCGACTGGTTAACATTTAACTATGTTGCAGGTATGCCAACAGAATGGCAGGCATTAAATGGTAAGCGTTATCGCGATTTTACAGATGATGCTTCATGGGGTCCTAAAATTGATGGCTCTGAATACATTCCCTGGTATGCATTTATACCTGGTCATGCGCGTACAGGCAAAACAGCCAGCTTTACACCTCAACCCAATAACGCCAAAGATTTCTGGAACACAGGTGTAACATCTAACACAAACGTAAGTTTCACGCACAGCAATGGTGCAGGAACCAATCTGCGTGTGTCTTATACCAACCAGAGTATCAAGGGTATGCTCGAAAACAGTAAATCACTCAGACATTCATTGAATACCTCTTTCAGTATGGATATGGGGCAGTACATTACACTGGCCGCCAACCTGAATTATACCAATCAACTGATCAAAGGTGATTTCAATGACGGATATTCAAACAACTCTGCAGGTAACTTCAGTCAGTGGTTCCACCGCGATCTTGATATCGACATCATGCGTGAACTGGCAGGTTTGAAAACACCAATTGGAACCTATGCTTCATGGAACTTCCGTCGTAACCCGGGTTCATGGAGTGCGGCTGCACCAAGAAACAGCGTATATGCTGCCAACTACTGGTATAATCCTTTTACTTATTTCCAGAACATCGATCTCACTCAAAGAAGAGACAGGTTATATGGAGATGTGAATATGACCATCAAGTTCTCTAAGAATTTTAAATTCAAAGGAACAGTTCGTAAGGACCAGTTCAGTGGTGGTGTAGAAAATATTGTACCAAGTGTACTTGAAACTTCTGGTGGACAAACAGGTTTGCTGGCCAGTTATGGAACCAGCACTACTGTAAATAATGAGTGGAATTTTGAAGGTGTGGCTACTTATAACCAGAAATTTGGTGATTTGGATGTTACTGCAAATATAGGTGCCAATCGTTTGAACATCCGTAACAGGGCTGTATCTGCTAATACCAATACAGGATTGAATGTACCTGATCTGTATGCTATCAGCAATTCAAAAACGACACCTACGATCGGTAATACAAGATCTGATCAGCAGGCGAATTCATTATTTGCATTTGGTGATCTGGAATATAAAAAATACCTCAGTTTAACATGGGCATTCCGTAACGACTGGTTCTCTACGCTGCCTAAAGGAAATAACTCATTGTTATCTCCCTCTGTAGGTGCTTCATTTGTATTCAGTGAATTCACCAAGAAAATTTCATGGTTAAGTTTTGGTAAAGTGTTTGGTTCATGGGGTAAAAAACCAAAGACCCTCGGACCTTACGCACTCAACCTGAACTACTCTGTAAATGCATTGTTATGGGGAAGCAACTTCCTGATGTCAACACCAAACGGATCACCTGATCCAAACCTGCGTGGTGCATTAACTACCACATGGGAGGCTGGTCTGGACCTGCGTTTTGCTAAAAACAAAGTTCGTCTGAATGTTGTGTACTACAATGAAGACAACAGCGATGAGCCATTGGGTGTAACTGTAAGTGGTGTAAGTGGATTTACTTCACAAACCATCAACGCTGCAAGAGTAACCCGTTCTGGTTTAGAAGTTGAATTGGGTGTAAGTGTATTGAAAACAAGAAACCTGAGCTGGGAAATAAACAAAACAGTTGCTTATATCTTGGATAACAAGGTAAGAGCACTGGCCCCAGGCTTAACAAGCTATACACTGTCTGGTGGTTCATTCGGTACCCGTTTTGCACGTGCTTTCCATTTTGTAGACAAGCAGTGGGGTATGCTCATGGGCGGTGGCATCAAGCGTAACGCAGATGGTCAGCCTTTGATTACTACCAACGGATTCAGCGGTGGTCTGGGCTGGTACCAGGCTGATGCCAATAAAGAATGGGGTTCAGTAGTACCAAGACTTACTGGTGGTTTACAGAACTTCATTACGTATAAAAACTGGAACCTGGGTCTCACTTTTGATTATCAGGTGGGCGGTAAATTCTTCTCGCTTTCTGAGCAGTGGGGTACTTTCTCTGGTCTGTTGAATACAACGGCTGGTAAAAATGAAAAAGGAAATCCTGTTCGTGATGATGTTTCTGCAGGTGGTGGTATTCGTGTAAGAGGTGTTGATGCTGCCGATGGTAAAACACCGGTGGATGTTTACATCAGTGCATATGACTATTTCCACCAGTTCTATTATCAGCAAATTGCTGAACCATTTGTACACGACCTCACTTTTGTAAAACTGCGTGAGTTGAGTCTGGGTTATGCTATTCCAACCCAGAAACTGGGTAAAGTAGGAAAAGTGTTCCAGGGTGCATCTGTTTCCGTAATTGCACGTAACCTGTTCTTTATTTACCGCGATACCAAAAACTTCGATCCATCTGAGATCAGTGGTGTATTTGGTGAAGATGGTAACCTGCCAGGTTCACGTTCGATTGGATTTAACTTAAAACTTAATTTCTAAAACCCTTAAATATCATTTAATATGAAACAAGTGAATTTTAAAAGAGCCGCAATGGCATTAGGGGTTTTTGCAACCTTGTTGACTGGTTGTAGTAAGGGTATTGACGATTTCGGAAATATCAATAACAACCCTAACGCCACAACTGTGCCTATCACATCAGCCTTGCTGACAAATGTACTGGCTGGTGCCGGTGGTAACGTTTGGGGTGGAGGTATTAATACTACTGCAGGTTTATATTGTCAGTATATGTCTGAAACCCAGTATACTGATATCTCAAGGTATGCACAGCCCGTTATCAATTGGGATGGAACGTATTCCGGAGATCTTTATGATCTGCAGAACATCATCAACGTAAATACCAATCCTGATACCAAAGCAGCAGCAGCTCAATTTGGTTCGAATAATAACCAGATTGCTATTGCCCGTATTTTGAAAGCATACAATTTCTGGATGCTGACAGATGCATATGGTGACCTTCCTTATTTTGAAGCTTTAAAAGGAAAAGGAACCATTGCTTATGACAAACAGGAGTTGATTTACCCTGACCTGATTAAAGAACTGAAAGAAGCTGCCGCACAATTTGATGGTGGTCTGACTGTTCAGGGCGATATCATGTACAGTGGTAACACTACTAAATGGAAGAAGTTCGCCAATTCACTGATTGCAACAATCGCACTTCGTATGTCGAAAGCCAATGCAACTTTGGGTAAAACTGAATTTGCAGCCGCTATCGCAGCCGGTGTAATTGATAACAACGCTGATAACGCTTCTATTGTGTACCCCGGAGGTAACTATCGTAATCCGATTTATAACTACTATGTAGTTACACAACGTTTCGACTTTGCAGTTAGTAAAACAGTTACGGATCAGTTAACGGCTAAGAATGACCCACGTATCAATGAGTACACAAGTAATGCTAAAGGATTTCCTTATGGCTTAACACGTGCCGATGCGTTAGCCTGGCAAACAACAAATCCAACATTTGGATTCCTGTATGGTTTTACTGCAACTGCCCAGACCATGCCTATGTATCTGATGACTGCCGGACAGGTATACCTGGCCCGTGCGGAAGCAGCACGTTTGGGATGGACTGCTGAAGTGGTTGCAACGCAATATGCAAATGGTATCACTGCCGAATTAAATCGTTGGGGTATCACCAATGCAGGAACAATTGCAACTTATCTCGCACAGACTGATATTGCTTTGACAGGTCTGGCTTCTGATGCACAGAAAATTGCTGAACAAAGATGGCTGTCTTATTTCCCTGATGGTAACCAGGGATGGGCAGAATATCGCAGATCGGGTTTCCCGGTAATGGCTGCGGTTCCGGGTTCTGCAAGTGCAGTTCCCAGAAGAATTCCATATGGTTCCAACGAACCATTATATAATCCAACCAACTATGCAAGTGCTGCTGCGACTTACAATTCGAACTCAATGAATGCAAAAGTTTGGTGGGATAAATAGTGCGGAGAATTAGAAAATGTTGTATATTCAAATTGAAAAATTAGTCACTCGTTTTCAGTTTTTATAGTTTATCATGCACATGAGAACGGCCGGTATTCTTACCGGCCTTCTCTTTTATATAGCTCACCAACATTCGCAGCTTATTTTGCCTATTTTTGCCCTTCTTAATGAATGATATGGAACAGCAACCCAACAATCAGTTGAATATTGAAATCAGTGAAGAAATGGCCGAAGGTGAATATGCAAACCTTGCCATTATTACACACAGTAATGCAGAGTTCGTTATTGATTTTGTGAATGTTATGCCAGGTACACCCAAGAGTC
>DPWF01000130.1:0-1670 GCA_003526435.1 Chitinophagaceae bacterium
ATGACCCTTATACCTGCGAATTTTCCGTAGAGCATATTATTCCCAACGATATCATTCGCGTAGAGTTCAGACTTGGTTTCCGGGTGGAGCAACGCATTAACCTTATGTTCCGTAAAGTAGTGGAGGAGCTGGTGAATAATAAGGAAGTGAATATTACTTCCCGTTATGAGAGTCTTGAAAAGAACAATGTGGTGGGCGATTTCCAGTTTATTGTACTGGAGAAATACCTCAGCCAGGATAATGAACTTCCCTTCTTTGAAAGAATTGTGATGAAACTGTATTTCTGGCTCAAAGAAATCAGTCTTGGTGAAGAAAGAGGTTTTGGTCTTGACCCCAGCAATGTAACAGTTGAGAAATTTCCACTGATTGTGGCACCTGTTTCAAGACTGAATTTAAAGCGGGTATATTATGAAGGAAGTGAATTAGAATGACCCATATTTCACCCGAAGATTTAACAGCGCTACTCAGGAAAGGCCCTATTTTCTTACTTGATGTGAGAGAGCCTGATGAACATGCCGATTATAATATCGGAGGAACACTTATTCCTTTAACTGATATACTGCTGCAATACCAGCAGATTCCCACTGACCAAACAGTTATCGTTTACTGCAAAAAGGGTATCAGGAGCCAGATTGCCATACAAAGACTGGAAGAGAAATTTGGCTTTACCAACCTGGTAAACCTTAGGGGTGGCATAGATGCCTGGAGGAAGATTTCTTGATTTTTTGATCTTTGATTTTGTGATTTGGAGCAGTGTAAATCACAAAATCAAAGATCAAAAAATCAAACTTCAAAAACTGTTGTTTTTTTCGGAACTTACAACAAACACTGCTTTTGATTATTGTTTATACGATAGCTGGCATTCTTTTGTTATCGGTACTGGCCTACCTGGTACAGGAAAAACTGATCTTCAAACCGGAAAAACTCAAACACGATTTCCGGTTTGAGTACGATAGTCCTTTTGAAGAATTATTTTTCGAGCCAGCACCAGGTGTGCGCATCAACGGACTTCATTTTTACCGTACAGCACCCAAGGGTTTGATTCTCTATTTACATGGCAATACCAGGAGTATTAAAGGCTGGGCCAAATATGCCAAAGATTTTTTCCGGTATGATTATGATGTGGTACTTGTTGACTACCGGGGTTTTGGTAAAAGTACCGGGAAACGTACCGAGAAAGATATGCTTAATGATATGCAGCATGTATATGAAAAACTCTGCGAAAAATACCAACAACATCATACCCTGGTATACGGAAGAAGTATGGGAAGCGGGTTTGCAGCCAAACTGGCATCCGATAACCAACCCCGTTACCTGATACTGGATGCTCCATATTATAGTTTCAAAAAAGTAGTGGAACGATTCCTGCCAATCCTGCCCATTAAATATGTGCTTCGTTTTCACCTACGAACCGACAAATGGATACAAAAAGTAAACTGTCATACCTATATTATTCACGGCACAAAAGACAAACTGATTCCTATTCAGCACAGTGAAAAATTGCAAAGATTTAATCCACATAAAATCACCCTGATCCGTATACATGGTGGCGGACATAATAACCTGCCTTCATTTCATGAATACCATAATTTTGTGAGAGACATTCTTAAGTATTGATTTTTTGATCTTTGATCTCTGATTTGTTCAGATCAAAAAATCAAAGATCAAAA
>DPWF01000130.1:1695-3700 GCA_003526435.1 Chitinophagaceae bacterium
GTAACCTCAAATGAAAATACCACGCTGGCTAAAGATTATTGTTTTAGTGTATGCGCTGATCGGCATTCTCTTTTATTCTTTTCAGCAGAAAATCTTATTTCAGCCGGTTGTGGTTGCACAAGACAGCAGCTATAGCTTTAATCAGCCATTTGAGGAAGTATGGATACCTTTTGATGGTTCTGCGAAAACCAATATGATTCATTTCACTGTTCCCGACAGCCTTCGAAAAGGATTGGTTCTATATTTTCATGGTAACAGAGGTAATGTGAGAAGGTATCGCCGCTTTGTAGAACGTTTTACCAAAAATGGTTATGCGGTATGGATGCCCGATTATCCCGGATTTGGAAAGTCTACGGGCGACTTAACTGAAGAAGCCATGTATGAACAGGCATTACAGGTATATAAAAGAGCAAGACAGTTTTATGAACCAAAAGATATTATCATTTACGGCAAATCCATGGGTTCAGGTGTTGCAGTTCAACTGGCTTCGGTAAGAGACTGTAAAAAACTGATCCTCGAAACACCCTATAACAGCATGCGTTCGCTGGTGGGTATTTATTTATGGATGTATCCACTGAAACCGATGCTGAAATACCAGTTCGTCTCGAATGAATACATGAAGAAAGTAACGGCTCCGGTTACCATCTTTCATGGAACTGATGATGGTGTAATTCCGTACAGCAATGCCAGCAAACTAAAGAAAACGCTTAAACCTGGTGATGAGTTTATCAGTATCGAAAATGGAACGCACCGTAACCTCAATAGTTTTGAATTGATGCAGCGCAAGCTGGATAGTTTGTTGAGACAATAGACCATGGACCATAGTCTATTGTCTACTACTCACTGCTCCCGTAATTTTACCGATGTCTTGCCTACAATAAGTTCGTGCTTCACACCGACTTTTAATGGATAATTTTCTCGTGAATGACTCACCGGAAAATCAAAACAAACGGGGTATTTGTATTTACTTACCCGTTCATGGATAAGTTCGGTAACGGTTGCTCCGAAAGGAATAACAGTGTCTTTCATGTCTGTAAATCCGCCAATGATCAGACCTGCCAGTTGTGAGAGCATCCCGCTTCTCTCCAGTTGAATCATCATACGGTCAATATTATAAATATATTCTCCCACATCTTCCAGGAATAAAATTTTTCCTTTGGTAGCGTACGACGATTTACTTCCTATCATATGTGACACCAAAGAAAGGTTGCCGCCAATTAATTCACCGCTTGCTTTACCTGGTCTGTTAAATGGATGCGATTGCGTTGTATAAGAAAGTTTATTTCCCTTCAAAGCTTTTTTCAAACTTTGAATATATTCATTTGAATATTCGCCATCATTAAATGCTGCGGCCATGGGTGAATGCAGCGATGCCATTTTCAATTGGGTGTACAGGTGAGCATGTAACAATGTAATGTCACTGTAACCAATAATCCATTTAGGTGATTTCCTGAACTTTGAGAAATCCAGTGCATCAATTATCCTGCTCATTCCATAACCACCTCGTCCACACAGAATAGCTTTTACAGAGGGGTCGTCGAGCATCAATTGGAGATCCATCCGTCTTTCTTCATCTGTTCCGGAAAAATAATGGAACTGGCTACCTAATGTTTTACCAACCTGTACTTCATAACCCCATTCTTTTAATACTTTGATACAGGTTGCTGCTTTTTCTACAGACATATAACCGGCCGGACAAACAATGGCAATTGTATCTCCTTTGCGGAGACTGGGTGGCTTTTGGATCATGGGTTTACAAAACTTTCGGTTATTTTTTTGTTTTTTGTTTGTTGATTGTTGCAATTGTTTCTTTCTTTCTACCCGCATCTTTCAGCGACTTATCAATCAACATTTCAATTTGTCCATTCACACTACGGAATTCATCTGCAGCCCATTTTTCCAATGCAGCATATGCCTGCTCATCTATTCTTAATACAAATGATTTTTTACTCACAATAACTGAATTGATCCGTAAAGATACTAGTGATATAAACTACCTGTGTTT
>DPWF01000130.1:3706-4287 GCA_003526435.1 Chitinophagaceae bacterium
TCGGTGAAGCTGCTTTATCTCCGCACAATACAACCATGAGGTTACTTACCATGGCCGCTTTCTTTTCATCGTCCAACTGAACAATTTCTTTTTCAGAAAGCATATCCAGGGCCATTTCTACCATTCCTACTGCACCTTCCACAATTTTACTTCTGGCTGCAACAATTGCGGTTGCCTGCTGTCTCTGTAACATGGCACCGGCAATTTCAGGGGCGTAAGCCAGGTGACTGATCCTCGCTTCTGTAATAACGATACCCGCTTTGGTTAATCGCTCATTCAATTCGGCTTCCAGCAGTTCAAATACTTTCTCTCCTCCATCCCGTAAAGTAATATTGGCATACTCATCTTCAATACTGTCATACGGATAACTGGAAGCCAGGTGGCGAATGGCTGCTTCACTCTGGTTGGTCATGTAGTCATTAAAATTCACTACCTCAAAAACAGCTTTATAGGTATCCTGCACCTGCCATAATATTACTGCTGCAATTTCTATGGGATTTCCCATTTTGTCGTTTACTTTCAGTTTGGCGCTCTCCAGGCTTTTTGAACGCAATGACACTTTCATTTTTACGAAAAGCGGG
>DPWF01000130.1:4302-6867 GCA_003526435.1 Chitinophagaceae bacterium
AAATGAAAGACCGTTTTCTTTCAGGGTACCTACATACTTTCCAAAAAAAGTGAGCGTAATGCCATAATTGGGTTGAACAATGACCAATCCTTTAAGGATGAATACGAAACCCAGCAAACAGATAATCATCGTTATAACCAATCCGACATCTGGCGAGCTGTCGTTCGACACATGCGCAATCAGGATATATAAACCAACTCCCAGTAATAGGATCGCTCCAAGGAAGGCTGCAAATCCAGAAAAGCCTTTGTATACTTTTTCCATAAATTTCAATTTGATATTAAAATGATATCAAAAATATATCTTTTCCCTGAAATATCAAATATTACCGCCTAAAATCCTGTAGAAGGCCTTTAGCGGTCATTCTGTATTTTTGCAGCCCCGATCGTTATTTATAACCGGATTTAGAAGATATGAGCATGAATCAACCGAAAAGATACCTGATTACAGCAGCCCTCCCCTATGCAAACGGGCAAAAACATATTGGTCACCTGGCAGGCGCCTATTTACCTGCCGATATCTATGTGCGTTACTTAAAATCGCAGAAGAGAGACGTAGTTTTTGTGTGCGGAAGCGATGAACATGGAACAGCCATTCCTATCCAGGCTACCAAAGAAGGCACTACCGCAAGAGCCATTATCGATAAATACCATCCTTTAATGGAACAAAATTTCAAGGACCTTGGTATTGCTTTCGATATCTACCACCGTACCAGCGATCCTTTACATCATGAAACAGCACAGGAATTTTTTACCAAACTAAATAACAACGGCGATTTAGAGATTAAAGAGTCTGAACAGTATTATGATGAAGAAGCCAAAGCTTTTCTAGCAGACCGTTATATCAAAGGAACCTGTCCGAACTGTAGTTTCGACAGCGCTTATGGCGACCAGTGTGAACGTTGTGGTAAAAGCCTGAGTCCGGATGAATTGATTAACCCCGTAAGTACACTCAGTGGTAAGGCACCTGTAAAAAAAATGACCCGACATTGGTACCTGCCGCTTGACAGACATGAAACTTTTTTAAGAGAATGGATATTGAACGAACATGCCAATGACTGGCGCGCGAATGTATTGGGTCAGTGTAAAAGCTGGATTGATGGTGGTTTACAACCCCGTGCCGTTACACGCGATCTTGACTGGGGTGTGAAAGTGCCTTTGCCCGATGCTGAAGGCAAAGTATTGTATGTATGGTTTGATGCGCCAATCGGTTATATCAGCGCCACCAAACAATGGGCCATCAATACCGGAAAAGACTGGAAACCCTACTGGGAAGATAAAGACACCAAACTTGTGCATTTTATCGGGAAGGATAATATTGTATTTCATTGTATCATCTTTCCTGTGATGCTGAAATTGCATGGTAATATTCTGCCCGACAATGTTCCTTCCAATGAATTCATGAACCTGGAGGGCGATAAAATGAGTACCAGCCGCAACTGGAAACTCGATATGCAGGATTATATCAATGACTTCATCAATAAAGAAAATGGCGGCAGCCAGATGGCAGATGTACTGCGTTATTATCTGACACAAATAGCACCCGAAACCAAAGACAGTGAGTTTATGTGGAAAGGGTTTCAGGATGCCAATAACAGTGAGCTGGTAAGCATTTTCGGCAATTTTATAAACCGCACTTTTGTGTTGATGCATAAATTATGTGGCGGTAAAGTACCTGCATTTCACCAGGATATTACTGATGAACTGGAACAATCAACAATGGCCGATATAAAAAATACTGCAGCGAAAGTAACGGGTCTTTTGGAGGAATATAAATTCAGGGAAGCTTTGTTTGAAGTGATTAACCTCGCCAGAACTGGTAACCAGTTCATGCAGAAAAAAGAGCCCTGGATTGTAGCAAAAAAATTGGTTGAAAATCCGGATGCACAAAAAACGATTGACAACTGTTTACATATCTGTTTACAGTTAACAGCTAACCTGGCCATACTCATCAATCCCTTCCTACCTTTTACGGCAAAGAAAATGTGTTATATGATGAAAGTGGTTGATAAAATGCTGGACTGGGAGAATGCCGGAAGTATGAAACTATTGAGTGTAGGTTATACGCTCCGTGCACCAGAATTATTATTTAGAAAAATTGAAGACACTGAAATTATGGAACAGGTAGAGAAATTAAATGCGGCGAGTGTGAAGAAAGAGAGTGCGCAGGCTGTAGTGAATAGTGAGGTAAAAGCTATTACTGTTAAGCCGGAGATTGTATTTGATGATTTCGCCAAGATTGATTTGAAAGTAGGTACTATTGTGTCTGCAGAGAAAGTAGAAAAAGCCGATAAGCTGCTCAAACTGCAGGTAGATCTTGGTTTTGAAACCAGAACCATTGTGTCTGGCATCGCCCTGCATTTCAATTCTGAAGATATTGTCGGGAAACAGGTAACCGTAGTCACCAATCTGGCGCCTCGTAAAATGAGAGGCATTGAAAGTAACGGAATGATATTGATGGCCGAAGATGCCAATGGCAAACTCCATTTCATCAATCCGGAAGAAAAAATTAATCCGGGTAGTGGAGTGAGTTAAAGTAGCAAGGGCCAATCTGAACGATTGGCCC
>DPWF01000298.1 GCA_003526435.1 Chitinophagaceae bacterium
ATGCGGGTGTTGCCCCTGTAAATCCCGGACCGGATCGAACGACGGGGACTGAAAAAAATCCAGTGGTAAAATATAATAAGGCAGCCCATTACAATGTAACACTCGAGGTACGTTCAAAAGAAGGTTGTGCCGCCAGCAAAACATCGGTATTTACGGTTAATGGCGCAGTTCCGAAAGCTGCTTTTGATATTACGTCACCGCTCACTCTTTGTTCCAATAAAGCGGTAAGCCTTACTAACAGGTCGACTGTTGATTTTGGCGTTGTCACAAGACTTGAAATAACCTGGGATCTTTTGAACAATCCGGGCATCGTTGAAGCTGATGAGGATCCGCAACCCGATAAACAATACACACATAAGTACCAGTTGACAGCCAATACCACACAATCTTATACCATTCGTATGCGGGTTTTTTCAGGTGGCAATAGTTGTATGCATGAAACCACACAGACGATTGTGGTTCATCCTGCACCGGAATCTTTTTTTGAAGTAAACCCTACTGCTGTTTGTTACAATGAACCTGTTAACCTGTTCGACAGAAGTAATGCCCGGACATCCTCGCCGGTTGCAGGATGGTACTGGGATCTGGGTAAGGGTGATATCCGAACCAATCAACATCCGGTAAAACGCTTTCAGGATTCTGGTATACAGTTGATTCGATTAGCAGTAATAAATGATAAAGGTTGCATCAGCGATACGTTTACCCGTCAGGTCGAAGTATTTCCCAATCCCGTTATTTGGATGGGCAATAAAACACTGACCGTAATGGAACATACCAGCATTACACTTTCACCTGTATGGGTGTATGGAAATAATCTACAATTCAACTGGACTCCTGTAAGTTTCCTGGGCAGCACTTCTACATTTACAACTGTCTCTACTCCATTGGATGATATTACTTACCGGCTTACGGTAACGGGTATTGGTAATTGTGCAGTAAGTGATACGATCCGGGTAATACTGTTAAAAACACCGGTTATTCCAAATGCATTCTCTCCAAATGGGGATGGCATTCATGATGTATGGGATATCAAATACCTGGAAAGGTACCCGGGAGCTACCGTCGATATATTTAACCGGTTTGGTCAGGTTGTTTACCGATCATCCGGTTATTCGAGACCCTGGGACGGTAAACTGAATGGCAAAGTGTTACCTATTGGGACTTATTACTATATTGTCAATCCAAAAAATGGCCGGCCATTGATGTCGGGAGCCATAACCATTATAAAATAGTATGAATCGTAGAGGTATATATTGGTTGATGATGATGATGACACTGCCTTTGTTTGTAAAAGCACAGCAGCGTCCGTATTACACACAGTATATCATGAACAACTACATCATTAATCCTGCTGTATCTGGTATTGAAAATTACTGGGATGTAAAAGCATCGCATCGTATGCAATGGGTAGGCATACAGGATGCGCCTGTTACCACCTATATAACGATACATGGCCCTTTAAAAAAAGATGATTTTGGATGGGAAACAGCTACCAGTATGCGTGCAAGAGGAGAGAACCCAAGAGGCGAAGCTTACTGGCGTAGTTATCAATCAGCGGCACCACATCATGGTGTTGGGTTTACCATGCTGAATGATAAAACCGGACCATTGAATCGTTTTGCTGCTTTTGGTACCTATTCGTATCACTTAGGTATATCGAGCAGCACAAGTCTGGCAGCAGGTATTTCTGCCGGTATTTCAAATATGAGTCTGGATGCTTCGAAATTGAATTTCGGAAGTACAGTGGTAGATCCGGCTGTAGCAAGCAGTGGAATAATTAACCAGATAAGACCCGACATCAGTGCAGGATTATGGTTGTATTCAAAGAATTATTTTCTGGGATTGTCTGCACAGCAGATTGTTCCACAGAATATTGCTTTCTCCAATAATACGGTGTATGTAGAAAAAGGCAAACTGGTTCCGCATTTGTTTTTAAGTGCAGGGTACCGCATGCAAATATCAAGAGATGTAAGTTTACTGCCCTCTGCATTGATCCGTTATGTATCGCCCTTACCGGTAGGGTTTGATATCAACGCCAAATTCATGTACCAGGATTTATTATGGTTAGGTGGTTCCTATCGTTACCAGGATGGTTTTGCAGGAATGGTAGGGTTGAATGTAAGCCACAATATCAATATTGGTTATTCATATGATCTGCAAACTTCAAGGTTGAATACTGTGAGTAAGGGTACCCATGAAATACTGATTGGCTTTCAACTTGGTAACAGATATGGCGACTGGTGTCCGAGGAATTTGTGGTAAACAAATTAGCCTTCATCAATTAACGCAGATAAAGATGAAGGCTGAATTTAGATCCTGGCTTTCTTTTTACCTCTTACCTGTATCAGCTTTGCTTTATATTGTTCCAGTCTGGCTTTGAATGCACTGTCTTTGAGGGTTATATCATTTTCGACTACAGCTATTTGTTGTATTTGTTTGGCCAGCCATTGCTCAAATAAAGCCTCAGTATCAACTACGGGTTGACTTACCTGTATAAAAGGAATTTCTGTTTCTTCGTCACTGATTACGATTTCTTTTTCTTCTTTGTCTGCTTTTAATTGCTCCTGTATTTTTTTGTCGGCCTTTTTCTGTTTTGTTTTTTCTGACTGAACATCTTTATCGCTCTTGATATTCAGTTTATCGATCATTTTAAGCAGATCAACCACCGGCATAAGTTGATTGATATTTTTATCGAGTTGCAGTTTTTGTATTTCCTGTATGGCTCTTTCAATTTCCCTGTTCACCATTTCCTGTTCTGCTTTAAACGGAATGGCTGTTTTGGATACTTTGCTGATGGCTTCTTTGGCTTCTGCAAAATCGAGTTCCATCTTTTTAATAGAGAGTGCCATTTCTTCTTTGGCCTGTTTTCTTTCTATTGCAGGTATGGGAAGGGTATCAAGTGAAGCCAGTGCCGATTTCATTTCAACCTTTGCTTTTTCAAGCTCTGCCAGTTCTTTTTTCCAGCCGCCTGTATTTTTGAAAATATCAGCAGTGAGTGTGCTGTAAGCGTCGTTCAATACAACGGGTACTTCCTGTAGAGCTTCCTGTACTTCTTTGCTTTGCAAGGCGACCCTCATTTCATCAGTCGCTTTTTGCAGGTTATCGTGCATTTCTTCTTTCAATGTTTTTGACAGAAAGAAAGCCGGATTGAATAAAGGGTTGGTAACTTTCATGGCCATCGGCTCCACAGTAACCGGCTGAATATCTATTGCTGTTTGTGACTGCTTATCTTTTAAGGCTGATACGGCTACCTTGTCTTTCTGTTGTTGTTGATGATCTGGACTGAGCCACGCAACAGAACTGAGTATACCTGTTACCAGTAAAAATGCCAGCAATTGTTTGCGATAATTAAAACCTTGTTCCTGGGCGCCAATCATTCTTTTGACCCTAGTGAGTAACTCATTTTCATTCGATCCTTTGGCTGCCATGGCAAAAGCAGGCGCGGCCTGTAATTTTGCTATCCGTAACAATGCCTCTGCATATGTTTCGGCACTGTACTGAAACTGCAGTACCCAGTCATCGCAACTGTTCTCCCGTTCCTTCTTTATTTGTCTCGATAACAACTGTGTAAATGGGTTGAAAAACAGACTGATTTCTGTTACCGACAATAATATATTAATGAGGTAATCGTAGCGTTTAATATGTGCTATCTCGTGCAATATCACCGCTTCGAGTTGTGCCACTGTAAGATGATTGATGCTGGCAACGGGTACAAGTATCAATGGTTTGATAAAGCCAATGGTTAGCGGGGAACCAATTTTTTCAGAGAGATAAATCGAAATCTCTCTTTTGATACCCAGTTGCTGTGCTGTATTTTTTACAAATAAGCGCCAGTCGACCGGAATTACAACAAGACCCTGTTTCCGGATGATAGAAGTGTAGCGGTACCCCATTACCCAGCGCATACATAACACAACCATTAAAAGCAGGTAAGCTACAGACAAATAGGGGAGTAATTGTTCGCCCCGAATCATCCATTCAATAATCTGCGAACGAAACCCTTGCCCCTGCGGAACCATGGGGGCAATGGTTTTACTGTCTAACCCTGTTTCTTCAATTGAAAGAAAACGGTTGTACTGGCTATAATAAAACTGCAGGGTGAAAACAAACCAGATAAAGCCAATGCTCTGCAAACCTGCTGCCAGTAAATATTTGCGTGAAGCAGATGGCTTCAATACTGCCGAAACAACAACATAGATAAGCCATAATAATGCCATTTGCCATAAACTATTGGCAATAGAATAGCCAAGGGCTTGCAGAAAGGCAGACTGAAACAGCAACTGCATCAGGATTGTTTTTTCAGGTTGTCTAACATTTTTTGGATCTCATCCAGTTCTTCTTTATTGGGAGCCTGGTTACCCAGTGCCTGCATTACTAGCTGACTCGATGAACCACCAAACAATGAGTTGATCATTTTGCCAACAATCTGCTGCTGGGTACTTTCCCTGCTAATATTGGCACGGTAGATATGTGTTTTACTGCTGTCGTCACGTTTCACGATGCCTTTTTCAAACATGATCTGCATGAGTTTGAGGGTAGTGGTGTAACCGGCATCCTTATGTTCACTTAATATTTCATGTACTTCACGAACGGTGGCCGTTCCCTTATCCCATAAAACCCTGAGTATTTCCAGTTCACTTTCCGTTGGTTTAATATGCTTTGCCATGCTTTACGATTTAATTCGTAAGCAATTTACGAGACAAATCGTAATGGGAAGTGAAAAATTTGTTAAACGGCAGGGAGTGGTCGTGAATGGTGAATAGTCAATCGTCAATGAAAAAAAATTCAGGTGATATCTTCAGCTTTTTATTCTGTAAGTATATGCAGTTTCACGATTGACTATTCACCATTCACGACCACTATTTCGCTTCTGTCCTGTAAACCCCCACCGCATAACTGGCCACAGTTTTAAACCGCAGTCTGTCGCCTTTTACGCTGGCACGGGAGAGGGGCTTGAAATTGCCTTTTTTATCGGAGAAACCTACTGTACAGGAGAAGGGATCGCTGTCTTTTTGAATTTGTACGGTTGGTTCAATACCAATATTGGGAACAGTAAGTGAATCGGTTATCCTCAGTTCTTTGTATTGCATGCTTACTTTATAATGAAACCTCCGTTTTGTTTCGTACACATTTACGGTAAATTGCCAGTCGTTCAGTTCATCAGGTACTTTTTGTACATGACTGGCAACGGGTTCCTGCTGAACAATGGTGCGTAGGTCTGATAATGTATCAGTGAGCACAATAACCGTGGCATCAACCACTTTATCTGTTTTATTGTCATTGCTGGTGCAACCCAAAAAAATGACAAATACGAAAAGAGAAAAGTATTTCATACTATTCACGATAAATAGGTATTTATGGTATGAAACAGGAAATTAATATGTTTTGCTTGTAAATATGCGCATCACTTGATAATTTTAATGACCTCCGATATTACCGAAAACTGTCCCCCCGCAATTTTTCGCATTATTCATTTTAGAACCTTACTGTATGAGGATTGTTCAAACATGCCTTTTGTTCATGCTGTTGCTGTCGGTAAACGGCCGGGCACAGTTGGCTATTGGTACCCAGCCATTACAATTGCGAAATGCATATGAAACTGCAAAAGCTCTATACGCGGCCGATGTGTCTGCAAAAAAATTACCAGACTCCGTTAAACAACAGTTATTGGGCAGCCTGATCTGGTATGCAGATTTACAGGATGCCAACGGCGACCTGTACGGACAGTTAATAGAAAAACTGAAGCCATATTCTTTTCTGGATCAGGTCAGGGATAAATTATCTGACAGCCTCATCAAATTCGGAAAGTTCTTTGAGCTGGATTCTCTGGTTATTCAAAACTATGCATCCATACTCCCTGCTTCATTGAAAAATTCAATAACAGGGTTGAAGCGTACGTATGCAATAAAACTCAACGAATACCTTAACCAAAAAAAAGGATATCGTGATTATACCAACGAGCTCCGATCCGACAATAATGCGCTGGTTGCAAAAAAGGAGCAGACGATTATTTATTTCGATACCCTGATGCGACGTGTAACAGATACAGCCATCTACTCCAGCCTTCGATTAAAAGCGGCCGATTCATTACAACAACTGGATGCATCCATTCATCTTACCAACCTGCAATATGATTCAGCCCGGAAATCTTTTCTGGCCCAGGAAGCTGGTTTTAACCAATGGAAATCGATCGGATTGCAGTATTTAAAAGATCAGCAGGATTCGCTGATCGGATTTCTTTTGAAAATCAGCGATATGCCGGAATCTCCTGGTCGCAATGGATTGAGTTTTGAAGATGCACTGAATATCTTTAACCAGAAAACACTTCCGGATATACAGAAAGTAATTACTGAAGCAGAGAATGCATATAAACTGGCTTTCAAACTGCCATCTGAAGCAGAGATGATTAATGCACTCGCTATTTACCTCGCCAATCGCATCAAACAGGAATCGGTGATGTGGTTCTTTGAAAAAATTACACAGAACGCCAATCGATACGAATTACTGAATTTGTTTTTTCCCACTACCATGAAACTGCTGCAGGGAAATGAAGTATATGAAATTCCCAACCTCGGGGCACAATGGCAGTATGCTTTGTCGAAAGATTTTATGCAGATGCCTAAAAATGTTCTGAACAGTGAATGGCTCTCGAAACGATGGCCTGAAGCATCAACCTATGCAGCCTATATTACCGGCGTCTGTGATTTTGCAGAACTGGTTGTTAAACGATACAGTTACCGCGACGCCATTAAATCCTTGTATCTCTCTCTTCCCAAAATACCCGCAACCATTGATTCAGTGCATTTAAAACCGGTTTTCCAGGATTATATCACACTACTCTATGCTATCAATACAGAATTATTTGTGATTGATTCAGCCAGTCGGTTAAGACTACTGGCGTATGAAGATTTCAGGAACATGAACCGGAAAGAAATAGAGATCATGATGGGCTTACTTGATTTGAAATACCAGTCTGTATTCAGTAAATTTTTCAAAGGAGTCAAACAACCTGTTGCCGGACAGTCACTACTCGATGTAGAGAGAATGCGGCGTTTGTTAGGAAACCTCAGAACGGCCATTGGACAGGTAGAAAAAATTGGAACCGAATACCAGGAAGAACAGAAACGATTACAGCAAAATGGACAAAAAGACTGGTTTTACAGTACCTATAATATCTGGGGTGCGGTGAACCAGGTATTTCATGTATTAAATGATCTTGATACACAACTGGTACGTTCCAATGTTTCTGTACAGGCAAAAAAAGCATTCGGTTATGGTGAACAGGTATTTGAAATATATAACCTGGTTACAAAAAAGAATTTTGCAGGTGCAGTGATGAATGCACTGTCGTTGATTGATACACTGTTTTATGAAACAAAACCCGGACATCGACTAACAGTTGCCTTGAAAGATATTCGAGACGACTATTTTTATGCTTCTTCTTTTTTGAAAGACTCCGTTTTACGCAGAACAGATTATTATGCAAAAACCTTATTATTCAGTTACGATTCAACCAACAGATCCATCAGTTTTCAAAAGAAAAGTCCGGTGGCTGCTTTGTTGTTTGACAATGACAGACAGGCGATTCAACTGATCAGAAAAATGAGTGGTTTTCTTAACGATGCGGCACTTGCACAGAACGATAAACAACTCGCTAAAGTAGTAGAGTCTTATGCCATGCCTGTTGGTTCCTATAAAAGAAAAAGAAACAACTGGTGGTCGGTTGATCTGAATGCTTTTGCAGGTGTATATGCAGGTTATGAATGGGCAAGACGTCAACAAAATGATACCAGCAAATTAAGTGGCCGAAGGGGTGGGGCTGTATGGGGTTTTTCAGTGCCCATTGGTATATCTGTCAGTAAAACTTTTGGCCGTAAATGGAAGGCCGGTAAAAAAGAATTCGACGCACACAATGGCATGTTCCCTGATGATTATGTAAGAAATCCGGATAAAGTAAAAATCAAAAAACAACACCTGTATAACCGAACCGGGTGGACACTAACTGTTACAGCCAGTATTGTTGATCTTGGGGCACCGGTATCTTACAGGCTCTTTCATTCAAAAGATACCACGATCGGACAAAGTTTTAAATGGTCGCAGTTGATCAGTCCGGGTTTGCATATAGCTGTAGCTTTACCGGGTAGTCCGTTTACAGTTTCAACCGGTATTCAGTATACGCCACAATTGCGTAAGTACCAGGAAGCAGGCAAACCCAATGAGCAACAGTTTAATACCACACGCGTTTATCTTGGTTTGATGTTTGATTTACCACTGTTTAATTTCTGGGAGAGAAAACATATTGTGTACAGGAAGAAAAGATAAAATATATACCTGAAAAAGAGAAAGGCTCCAGTTAACTGGAGCCTTTCTCTTTGATATTTGCAGGGTTTATTTTTTCTCTTCTGCTACATCTACTTTAATATTCAGTTTCTCTTTACCATTAAGGTACTTAGAGAACTGTTGAGCAACATCTTCAGCAAGTTCCTGACCATTCAGAATGATCTTTCCATCTTTAATTTCCAGGTTTACATTGTTACCTGAAGCAAGACCTGCTTTTTTCAGTTCCGCTACCAGGTTATCGATGTCAACATCAGCACCATTTACAGTAACACTGGCTGATTGTCCACCATCTGTCGCTTTGATTTCAATTCTTTTCTCTACTATATTATGATCAGCAGAAGCACCATGTAACTGAGCCAGTGTTGGCGCAATCACCAGTGATACAATCGACATCAGTTTGATCAGGATATTCATCGACGGACCAGATGTATCTTTAAAAGGATCACCTACAGTATCACCCGTTACAGATGCTTTATGTGGTTCAGATTTTTTATAGAACATCTCACCATTGATCTCAACACCTTTTTCAAACGATTTTTTAGCATTATCCCATGCACCACCGGCATTGTTCTGGAACATACCCATCAGTACACCACTTACTGTAGCTCCGGCTAAGAAACCACCCAATGCCTCAGGACCCAACAGGAAACCAATGATCAATGGAGATACGATGGCGATAGCACCTGGCAACATCATTTTTTTGATAGATGCTTCAGTAGAAATGGCCACACATTTATCGTACTCAGGTTTACCTGTTCCTTCCATGATACCGGGTATAGAACGGAACTGGCGACGAACTTCTTCTACCATCGACATAGCCGCTTCTCCCACCGCACGAATAGCCAGTGATGAGAAGATAAAAGGAATCATGGCACCCACAAACAGTGAGGCCAATACTTTTGCTTTATAAATATCAATACCCTCAATACCAGCTACACCAACAAAAGCGGCAAAAAGAGCCAGT